>JBGTBK010000078.1:0-19276 GCA_041749355.1 Sandaracinobacter sp.
GGCTGGCGGCGGAGACCAACCTGCGCGACATCCTCACGACGCTGGAGGCGGAGCGGCCGGCGCTCGCGGTGATCGATTCGATCCAGACGATGTGGGTCGATCACGTGGACAGCGCGCCGGGGTCGGTTTCCCAGGTTCGCGCGGCGGCGCACGAGCTGGTGACGTTCGCCAAGCGGCGAGGGGTGTCGGTGATCCTGGTGGGGCACGTGACCAAGGACGGGCAGATCGCGGGGCCCCGCGTGCTGGAGCATATGGTGGATGCCGTGCTCTATTTCGAAGGCGAGGGGCGGCACCAGTATCGGGTGCTGCGCGCGGTGAAGAACCGCTTTGGCGGCACCGACGAGATCGGCGTGTTCGCGATGGAGGCCGACGGGCTTGCCGAGGTGCTGAACCCGTCGAGCCTGTTCCTGACCCAGCGCGAGAAGGCGGTTGCCGGCGCTGTCGTGTTCCCGGCGCTGGAAGGCACAAGGCCGGTGCTGGTGGAGCTGCAGGCGCTGACCGTTCGGCTGCCATCGGGGGCGACGCCGCGCCGGGCGGTGGTGGGATGGGACAGTTCGCGCCTTGCGATGCTGCTTGCCGTGCTGGAGGCGCGCGCCGGGCTCGGTTTCGGGGCTTCCGAAGTCTATCTGAACGTGGCGGGCGGCTTGCGCGTCGTCGATCCGGCGGCCGACCTCGCAGTGGCAGCCGCGCTGGTGTCGGCGATGCTGGATGTGCCGGTGGCGGGCGACTGGCTGGCCTTCGGAGAGATCGCGCTGTCGGGCGAGGTGCGGCCGAGCACACATGCGGGGCTGAGGCTGAAGGAGGCCGAGAAGCTCGGCTTCGGCGCCGCGCTCGTTCCGCCGGGCACCAATGGCGTCGGCAAGCTGAAGGCGGTGCCGGTTGCCAGTGTCGCAGCCCTCGTTGACCGCATCAAGGGCAGGGCCTAGCAGCGCCCCATGGGTATCACCGAAGGTTTCACCGGGTTCGACTGGGTTGTCGTGTCGCTTGTCGGGCTGCTGGCATTCGCGGGCCTGATGCGCGGCTTCACGCAAGAGGCGCTCAGCCTTGCCGGCTGGATCCTGGGGATCGTGGTCGTCCGCCTGTTCCACCAGGATGTGACGCTGTGGCTGGAGCCGCGGGTGGGCGGTGATGCCGCTGGCGCCATCATCGCGTTCCTGCTGCTGTTCTTCGGAACCGTCATCGTGGCGCGCATCATTGCTGGCCTCGCCGGCGGCTTTGCCAAGCGATCGGTGCTCGGGCCCATGGACCGGGTGCTGGGCCTTGGCTTTGGAGCGCTGAAGGGCGTGATCCTGTCGTCGGTTTTGTTCCTGCTGGCGCAATTCTCGACTGGCCTGTTCGATCCTGACCAGCAGTTGCCCGACTGGCTGATGGAAAGCCGCACCGCGCCTGTGCTGTCGCTGAGCGCGGACGCGATGGTTGGCTGGGTTCGCGAGATGCAGGACGACAAGGCCGGCGGCTTCAGCCTGCCCGAGGGCATGACCCTGCCGCCGGGCGTGTTTCCGCCGGGCGCGCTTCCCCCGGGGCACCCGCCGCTTGAGCAGGGCCCGGCCGGTGGCCCACCGGATGAAGGCGGCTACACCGCGCAGGACAGGCAGGCGCTGGACCAGCTGCTGGAGGAAGGGGCGAAGTCGGGCGAGCAGGTCGAGATCTGATGCCCGAGCTTCTGCTTTACGACACTCTGTCCCGCACCAAGCTGCCGGTTCGCACCCCCGGGCCCGGCAAGCCGCTGACCCTCTATGTCTGCGGGCCCACTGTCTATGGTCGTGCCCATATCGGCAACATGCGCCCCGCGGTGGTGTTCGACACGCTCTACCGGCTGCTGCGGCACCTGCATGGGGCCGACAACGTCCGCTATGCCCGCAACATCACCGACATCGACGACAAGATCATGGCGAAGGCGGTTGCCGAGAACCGCAGCCCGCAGGCAGTCGCGGCCGAGTTCGAGCAGGCCTATTTCGAGGACACCGCAGCGCTTGGCTGCCTGAAGCCCGATTTCAACCCGCGCGCGACCGAGCATATCGCGGGCGACCATGGCATGATCGCGATGATCGAGGCGCTGATCGCGCGCGGCGTTGCCTATGAAGCAGACGGCCATGTGCTGTTCGAGGTGGCGAAGTTCGAGGGCTATGGGCAGCTTTCCAAGCGGCCGATGGACGAGATGATCGCGGGCGCCCGGGTGGAGGTTGCGCCCTACAAGCGGAGCACCGGCGATTTCGTGCTGTGGAAGCCGAGCACGGACGACCAGCCGGGCTGGGACAGCCCTTTTGGGCCAAATGGGGGCCGCGGCCGGCCGGGCTGGCATATCGAGTGCAGCGCGATGATTCGCAGCGTGCTTGAGACCGAGACGATCGACATCCATGGCGGCGGGCTGGACCTGCAGTTCCCGCACCACGAGAATGAGCGCGCGCAGAGCTGCTGCGCCCATGGCGGCGCCGAGCTTTCGCGCATCTGGATGCACAACGGCTTCCTGCAGATGGGCGAGACCAAGATGTCGAAGTCGCTGGGCAACATCGTGACCCCGCGCGAGCTGCTGGACGCGGGCTGGCCCGGCGAGGTGCTGCGGCTTGCGCTGCTGAGCGCGCATTACCGGCAGCCGCTGCAGTGGACGGATGCGCTGCTGGAGCAGAGCAAGGCAAAGCTCGACCGGCTGTATCGGCGCAAGGCGGAGGGTGAGGTCGGTGCGGACGAGCCGGCGCCTGGGCTGCTCGACGATCTGAACACCCCTGAGGCGCTTGCAGCCCTGCCGGATGGCGCGGCGGTGCTGGGCCTGGGTGCGGCAAATGCTGCGGACTGGTTCAGCGCAGGCGCCGATGGCGACGCTGTCGAAGCCACACTTGCGCGCTACCGCGAGGCTCGCGCTGCAAAGGACTGGGCAGCCGCCGATGCGATCCGGGATGCGCTGAAGGCGGACGGAATCGAGATCTCGGTCGCCAAGGACGGTACCACCAGCTGGCGAAGGGCCTAAGCATGGCAGACGACGACTATGTCTATGACGAAGCGACCGGCGAGTGGATTTCGGCGGCCGATGCGGCTGCCGGGGCCGCCAAGGCCCAGGAAGTCCGCGATGCGGTCGGCAATCTGCTGGCCGATGGCGACAGCGTGGTGCTGGTGAAGGACCTGAAGGTGAAGGGTGCCGGGCAGACGCTGAAGGTCGGCACCGTGATCAAGTCGATCCGGCTGACCGATGACCCCCAGGAAATCGACTGCCGCTTCGATGGAATCAAGGGGCTGGTGCTGCGCGCCGAATTCGTTCGCAAGCGGTAGGAGCGGGGTGGAAATGAAGGACGCGACGATGCGGAACCTGGGCGACCGCCTGCTTGCCCTTCGCCTGATTGGGGCCGGGGTCATCCTGTTGCTCCTGCTGTGGACGCTGCTGGTGCCGCCGGCCGGCGCCCAGTCTCTCAGCAGTGCTGCGCGCGCCACTGCGCCGCTCGCGTCCGAGCCCGAGCTTCCCGCGACCGACCTTCTGCTGCGGTTCGAGAACCCGGCGCTGCACTTCCGCTGGTCGCTTGCGCCCGAGGCCGCGCTGGAGCCCGAGCTGGTCCGCGCACTCAGGTCCGAGGCGCTGGCCGAGCGCACCAAGGCGATGCGCGAGGCGGACGGGGAGATCGCCAACCCGCCGCCCGGCCGTGGCCCCATCCGGAGTGAATGGGTGGAACGCTGGCAGGCCGAGGGCGAGACCGACGCGCTTATCGCACTGTCGTCGCGGCTCTACACCTACACCGGCGGCGCACATGGCAATCTCGGCTTCCGGGCGGTGCTGTGGGACCGGGGCAACGCCCGCCGGATCAGCTTTGCCGAACTCTTCACCGATCCCAAGGCGGCGCTTGCAGCCCTGCAACCCGACTTCTGCAAGGCGCTGGATGCCCAGCGCGCGGTTCGCCGCCAGGGTGTCCGAGATCCGAACTTCAGCGATTGTCCGCCGCTTGCCGACTTGCCCATCGTGCCAGTCGGCGACGGGGCGATCACCTCGCTTCGCGTGCTTGTCCCACCCTACACGGCTGGCCCTTGGGTGGAGGGGGCATATGAAATCGCGCTGATGGTCGATCCGCTGCGGCCGCTCATCCTTCCACGCTATGCGGCAAGCTTTGCCAAGCCCTGAGGGGCTGCCTATACCTGCTTGTATGGACGCGCCGCTCTACAACGCCCGGATTCTCCGGCTGGCAGCCTCCATTCCGCATGCCGAACGGCTGGAGGCCCCTCAGGCCAGCGTCCGGCGCACTTCGCAGGTGTGCGGCAGCCGGGTCACCGCCGATGTCGTGCTAGGCGCCGACCGGCGGGTCGCCGGCTTCGGACAGGAGGTGCGCGCCTGTGCGCTGGGGCAGGCCTCGGCCGCGATCCTGGGGCAGGGCGTGATCGGCGAGACGGCCGAATCGCTGTCGCACGCGCATGAGCTGCTGAAGGCCTGGCTGAAGGGCAGCGGCGACCTGCCGGCCGCGCTTGCCGAGCAGTTCCCGGAGCTTCACCTGTTCGAGCCGGCACGCGCGCACCCGGCCCGGCATCCGTCGATCCTGCTCGCCTTCGAGGCCTCAGCTGCCGCTGCGGCGGAAGCCCAAGCCCTCGTTCTGGAAGGCTAGGGGGCATGGCCGGCGCAGCAGATACCTCCGTGCTGCGCGACGCCGTGATCTTTCTGGCGGCCGCCGCCGCGATGGTGCCGCTGTTCAGCCGCTTCAAGCTGGGCGCGGTGCTGGGCTATCTGACGGCCGGCATGATGATCGGTCCGTTCGGCTTCGGGCTGATCACCGAGACCGAGGACATCCTGCGCTTCGGGGAATATGGCATCGTCCTTCTGCTGTTCGTGATCGGGCTGGAGCTGCAGCCTTCGCGCCTTTGGGCCTTGCGGCGCGACATCTTCGGGCTTGGCACCGCGCAGGTTCTGCTGTGCGGGCTTGCGCTGACCGGCGTGCTTCTGCTGCTGACCCAGCTGACCTGGCAGGCGGCGCTTGTGGTTGGGCTTGCGCTGGCGCTGTCGTCGACTGCGCTTGTGGTCCAGTATCTGCAGGAAAAGGGCGAACTGAACACCGGCGAGGGTGAGCGCGCCTTTTCCATCCTGCTGTTGCAGGACCTTGCAATCGTGCCGCTGCTGATCATCGTCTCGGCGCTGAGCCGGGTGGTCGACCCCGATGCGCCCACGGGACTTTTGCTGGTTGCCTATTCGGTTGCCGCGATCGTGGGGCTTGTGCTGATCGGCCGATTTGTCCTGAACCCCGCGCTCAAGCTGTTCGGGCAGGTAGGCACGCGCGACATCTTCGTGATTGCCGCCCTGTTGACCGTGTTGGGATCGTCGCTGCTGATGGCGAGCTTTGGCCTTTCGATGGCCCTTGGGGCCTTCATTGCCGGCGTGATGCTTGCCGACAGCCCCTATCGGCACGAGCTGGAGGCCGACATCGAGCCCTTCCGCGGGCTGCTGCTGGGGCTGTTCTTCCTGGCGGTCGGGATGACACTGGACCTTCGTGTCGTGCTGGACAATCCGGGCCGGGTGGCGGTGCTGGTGGTGGCCCTGCTTGCGGTGAAGACGGTGGTTGTCTCGGTGCTGGCTCGGGCCTTTGGAACGCCGTGGGACAAGGCCCTGCCACTTGGCCTGCTGTTGAGCCAAGGGGGCGAATTCGCCTTCGTGCTGCTGGCATCGGCGGTTGCCGGGCTGCTGATCCGGCCCGAGGCAGCCTCGCTGTTTACGGCTGTCGTGACCCTTTCGATGCTGGTGTCGCTTTTGCTTGTGACGCTGGTTCGCCGCCTGGGCGCCGGCAAGCCTGCCGCCCGAAGCACCGAGGCGCTCGACGGGCCCGAGAAGGCTGCACCCGGCAAGGTGATCGTGCTGGGCTATGGCCGCTTCGGGCAGATCGTGACCCAGCTGCTGCACGCGCGCGGGATCGAGGTGGTGCTGATCGACACAAAGCCCGACCAGATCGAGCTCTCCCAGAAATTCGGCTGGAAGGTCTATTATGGCGACGGGTTCCGGCCGGACGTGCTGCGCTCGGCTGGTGCGCGGGATGCAAGCCTGCTGATCGTGACGACAGGCGGGGCCTGGGAGCCGCACCGGCTGGACGCGGTGCGGCAGACCTTCCCGCACCTGAAGCTGCTCGTGCGGGCGCACGATCGGATGCACTACATGCGGCTGGTGTCTGCCGACATCGATCTTGCCGTGCGCGAGCTGTTTCACGGGGCGCTGGAAGTGGGCCGGATCGCGCTGAGGGAACTGGGCACAAGCGACGACACGATCGAGGCAATCACCGAGGAATATGTCCGCCGCGACAATGAGCGGCTGGCGCTTCAGGTGGCATCCGGCGACATCATGGCAGGGCGGGACACCATCTTCCGCCCGGGCCATGGCTGGAAGCCGGAAAATCCGGAAACCTCGCTTGGCGAGGTGCCGCCGGTTGAATTGAACGCCCGTTGACAGGGCAATTGCCCCATTTTTGCGCAGTCTGCCGCCAAATTGGGCAGGAATCGGGGCGAGATGCGGGACGTGCCGTGAGACAGGTGGGTTGGCACGCGGATTGCTGTTAATCGGGAAAGAGGGCGGCGCCGCGGGTGCCGCAGCGAGGGAGCTATCCGGAACCATGAAAAAGGTCGAAGCGATCATCAAGCCGTTCAAGCTGGATGAGGTGAAGGAAGCGCTGCACGAGATCGGCGTTTCCGGGATCACCGTGACCGAGGCCAAGGGCTTCGGGCGCCAGAAGGGCCACACCGAACTCTATCGCGGCGCGGAGTATATCGTCGATTTCCTGCCCAAGGTGCGACTGGAAGTGGTGGTGGACGCCGGCCAGGTCGATCGGGTCGTGGAAGCGATCGCGACGGCGGCGCGCACGGGCCGCATCGGCGACGGCAAGATCTTCGTTTCGACCATCGACCGGGCCATCCGCATCCGCACCGGGGAAACCGACCTGGACGCCATCTGAGCAACCGAACACGAAATCCCTTCACAGCAGCGAGGACCATATGGGCAACAAGCCGAACGACATCCTGAAGATCATGAAGGAAAAGGAGATCGAGTGGCTCGATCTCCGCTTCACCGACCCCAAGGGCAAGTGGCAGCATCTGACGATGGCCAAGCGGGTCATTGACGAGGGCAATCTGGAAGATGGTTTCATGTTCGACGGCTCGTCGATCGGAGGCTGGAAGGCGATCAACGAGAGCGACATGATCCTGAAGCCGGACCTGGACGCCTTCTACATCGACCCCTTCAGCGCAACGCCCATGGGCGTGCTGTTCTGCGACATCGTCGAGCCTTCGACCGGCGAGCTTTACGGCCGTGACCCCCGCTCCACCGCCAAGCGCGCGGAGGCCTATCTGAAGGGCACCGGGATCGGCGACACTGTCTATATCGGACCGGAAGCCGAGTTCTTCATGTTCGACGATGTGAAGTTCGGCCAGGGCTACAACACCAGCTTCTACAGCCTGGACGACATCGAACTGCCGACCAACACCGGCCGGAGCTATGAGGAAGGCAATCTGGGCCACCGGCCGCGCGCCAAGGGCGGCTATTTCCCGGTTGCCCCTGTGGACAGCGCAACCGACATCCGCGCCGAAATGGTGCAGACCATGCTGGACATGGGCCTGCCGTGCGACAAGCACCACCATGAAGTCGCCGCCGCCCAGCACGAGCTCGGCCTCGAGTTCGGCACCATGGTGACCACGGCCGACCGGATGCAGATCTACAAATATGTCGTCCACATGGTGGCGCAGGCCTATGGCAAGACGGCGACGTTCATGCCCAAGCCCATCAAGGAGGACAATGGCTCGGGGATGCACACGCACCTCTCGATCTGGAACAAGGGCAAGCCCTTGTTCGCGGGAGAGGGCTATGCCGGCCTTTCGGAAATGGCGCTGTATTTCATCGGCGGCATCATCAAGCATGCCAAGGCCTGCAACGCCTTCACCAACCCGACGACCAACAGCTACAAGCGGCTGGTGCCGGGTTATGAGGCACCGGTGCTGCTTGCCTATTCGGCGCGCAACCGCTCGGCCTCGTGCCGGATTCCCTATGGCACCGGCGCCAAGGCCAAGCGCGTGGAAGTGCGCTTCCCCGACGCGATGGCGAACCCCTATCTCGCCTATTCGGCGCTGCTGATGGCGGGCCTCGACGGGATCGAGAACAAGATCCACCCCGGCCCGGCGATGGACAAGAATCTCTACGACCTTCCGCCCAAGGAGCTGAAGAAGGTGCCGACCGTGTGCGGATCCTTGCGCGAAGCGCTGGCGGCACTGGACAAGGGCCGGGCCGTCTTCACCAAGGGCGGCGTCTTCACCGACGACCAGATCGACAGCTACATCGAGCTGAAGATGGAAGATGTGGCGCGGTGGGAGATGACGCCGAGCCCGGTTGAGTTTGATATGTATTACAGCTCGTAAGCGGCTGCAGCCTGGACCGTGATCGCGCAAGCGATCACGGGAAGGACTGCAGACTCGCGTCGAGCGACGGCCGGCGGGGCGGCGGGCAACAGCCCGCCGAACCCGTCCGACGGAGAGCGGGCTTTGCCCGCTCTCTTTCGTTCCACTTGTTCTGAAAGCGGACTCGGCAGCTTCGCTGCCGGCCGCCCCCTTCATTCCGCCCACTTCGGTGCTTTCCCAAAAGCGAGCCCTTGAACCGCTCCCCCCTTGGGTTTAGTCTGGCTGCCAGCAAGAAGCGGGCCAAGCGGACGTCGTTGGTCTTGCGCCGTTGTTGATCTTGCCTTGGGGTTCGGAAGGGTCGGGAAGTGTCGAGCGTTGCGGAAATGGCGGGCACCCGGCCGGGTCGGCCGGTGGTGCCTGCGGATGTCGGGCTGGCGGTCGTCTCGATCGGCAAGTCCTACGACAGCCGGGTCGTGCTGCGAGATGTGTCGCTGAGTGTGAACCGCGGCGAGGTTGTCGGCCTGCTGGGTCCCAACGGTGCCGGGAAAACCACCTGTTTCTATTCGATCATGGGCCTTGCCGCGCCGGACCAGGGCCGGATCCTGCTGGACGGTGTCGATATCACCCGCCTGCCGATGTACCGGCGCGCAGCACTCGGCCTTGGCTATCTGCCGCAGGAAACCTCGATCTTCCGCGGGCTGTCGGTGGAGGAGAATATCTCCGCCGTGCTGGAAGTGTCGGAACCTGACCCGGCTGCCCGCGCGGCCCGGCTTGAGCAGCTGCTGGGCGAATTCAACATCACCCGGCTTCGCGCGGCGCCAGCCATGGCCCTGTCGGGCGGGGAGCGGCGGCGCTGCGAGATTGCCCGCGCCCTTGCCGCAAGCCCCTCCATCATGCTGCTCGACGAGCCGTTCGCCGGCATCGATCCCATCTCCATCTCCGACATCCGCACGCTGGTCAGCCATCTGAAGGACCGCGACATCGGGGTGCTGATCACCGACCACAATGTGCGCGAGACGCTGGAAATCGTGGACCGTGCCTGCATCATCTATGACGGCCGTGTGCTGTTCGAGGGCACGCCAGACGCGCTGGTGAAGGACGAGACGGTCCGGCAGGTCTATCTCGGCCAGGATTTCACCCTTTAGGGGGCGCAATGTCGCTGGGGCCCCGCCTTGATCTCAGGACCAGCCAGACGCTGGTCATCTCGCCCCAGCTGCAGGCAGCGATCAAGCTCCTCACCCTGTCGAACCTCGAGCTGCAGGCCGAACTGGCCGCCGAACTCGACCGCAATCCGCTGCTGGAAATGGCCGACGAGACGGGCGAGGGCAGCGAGGCGCTGTCCGACTCCATGGCCGACTCCGTGGGCGACTCCATAGCCGAGACCGCGGCCGAGCCCGATACCGAGGCGGCCCGGGATGCCGTGGGCATGGACACCGAGCTTGCCGCCGACGAGGGCGCACACCGGGCCGATGATCTGGACATGGACCTGGTGGCGGACACGTTCCACCACGACAGCGTGTCAGACAGCGGGGCGGCGGCCGAACCCGGCGAGGACTTCAGCTTCGACCAGGTGGCAGCCGACGAGATCACGCTTGCGGAGTTCCTCGAGCGCCAGGCGCTGCAGCTGGCCCTGGCGGACCAGCCGCTGGCGCTGCACCTCATCTCGCTGATCGACGAGGCCGGCTATCTGACCGAGCCTGTTGCCGAGATTGCGGCCCGGCTGGGAATTGCGGACCCAGAGGTGGAGCGGGTGCTGGCCCTGATCCAGACGTTCGAGCCGACCGGTGTGGGTGCGCGCAGCCTTGCCGAATGTATTGCGCTGCAGGCGATCGAGGCGGACCGCTACGACCCCTGCATGGCAGCACTGATCGACAATCTGGAACTGGTGGCGCGTGGCGACCTCGCCCAGCTCAGGCGCCTGTGCCAGGTGGACGCCGAGGATCTGGCCGACATGCTGCGCGAGCTTCGCAGCTACAATCCCAAGCCCGGGCTGATCTATGGTGGCGGGCGCACGGTGCCTGTGGTGCCCGACATCTTCGTGCGGCGCGCAGCGCGCGGCAGCTGGACGGTGGAGCTGAACAACGGCACCCTGCCGCGGCTGATCGTGAACCGCCACTATCATGCGCGCATCGCGGCCCACAGCACGCGCGTTGGCGGCAAGTCCCGGCCGGAGCGGCAGTTCCTGGAGAGCTGCCTTTCCCAGGCACACTGGCTGATGAAGGCACTGGACCAGCGGGCGACGACGATCATGAAGGTGGGGATCGCCCTGGTCGAGGAGCAGCAGGCCTTTTTCGAGCATGGCGTGCAGCATCTGAAGCCGCTGACGCTGCGGCAGATTGCCGACCGGATCGAGATGCACGAATCGACCGTGAGCCGAGTGACGAGCAACAAGTATCTCGCCTGCGACCGCGGCGTGTTCGAGCTGAAGTATTTCTTCACCAATGCGATCCACAGCAGCGATGGCGGGGTGGATGCGTCGGCCGAAGCCGTGCGGCAGCGACTGAAGGCCCTGATCGATGCGGAGGAGCCATTGAAGCCGCTCTCGGACGACAAGCTGGTGGAACTGCTGAAGCGCGACGGCCACGACCTGGCGCGGCGAACAGTGACGAAGTACCGCGAGGCACTGGGCATCCCCTCCAGCTTCGATCGGCGACGGCGCGCGCTGGTGCGGTCGGCCTGACCGCAGATGCCTTCCGGATCCGAGACAGAGGCCCAGCCGCGCTTCAGCTGGGTTCCCGCACCCGACAGTGGCATATCGGTCCGCTTCGTCGAGGCCAATGGCCAGCGCTTCGAGCTCGCCGAGTGCGGCAGCGGTGACCGGCTTGCGCTCTGCCTGCACGGCTTTCCCGAGTTGAACTTTTCCTGGCGGCACCAGATGCCGCTGCTTGCCAGCAAGGGCTGGCGGGTTTGGGCGCCGAATCTGCGCGGCTATGGCGCCTCCTCGCGGCCCGAGGGGATCGATGCCTACCGGATCGACAGGCTGGTCGAGGATGTGGCGGCGCTCATTGACCTGTCGGGCGCGCGCGAGGTGATGCTGGTGGCGCACGACTGGGGTGCGATCATCGCCTGGGTGTTCGCCATCCGCCAACTCCGCCCGCTCGTGCGGCTGGTGATCATGAACGTCCCGCACCCCAAGTGCGCCGAGCGCGAGATCCGGCACTGGCACCAGCTGAAGAAGAGCTGGTACATCTTCTTCTTCCAGATCCCCGGCCTTCCCGAACGGCTGCTTGCGGCAAACGGCGCCGAGGCCGTGAAGAACGCGTTCCTGTCCTCGGCTGCGAACAAGGGCCGGTTCTCGCCGGATGCGATGCAGGTCTATGCCGATGCAGCCCTCAGGCCGGGTGCGCTGACCGCGATGCTGAACTACTATCGCGCGCTGCTCCGCCGCCCTGACATGCGCGAGATCGGCGATGGGATGGTGCACGTGCCCACGCTGATGGTCTGGGGCGAGGAGGACGTCGCGATCGACATCCGCTGTACCGACGGCACTGACCAGTGGGTGCCGCGCCTCGAGCTCCACCGCCTGCCGGGCGTGTCGCACTGGGTGCAGCAGGATGCGCCCGAGGAGGTAAACCGCACCCTGTCCGACTGGCTGGACCGCCCCGTCTGAGCACTCATGGCCTTGGGCCGGTTCAGTCGAACGGGAACACCCTGTTCCAGTCCTTCGCCATGTCGATGATCGTCCAGCCCCGGGCGGGCCCTTCATCCAGCCCGCGCGCCAGGTGCCCCACCGACGATTGCCGGTCATAGGCATATTCGCGGGACCCGTCGGTGTGGTGCAGCAACACGCCCAGCCGTGGCCCGTCGCCTGCCGTCACCCACTCCAGCATCTCGAAATCGCCGTCCGAATTGCCGAAGGCTGCCAGCGGCCGGCGCCCAAGGAAGCGGTTGATTCCGACAGGCTTGCCGGCATTGTCGTTGAGGAAATCGAGCTCCGCTTTGCGCATGAGGGCGGGGCGGCCGTCGATCAGCTGGTAGCTGGTGGTGATGGAGCTGCCGATCACCTGCTCGGGTGGAATTCCATAGGCGTCCTCGCTGAAGGTGCGCATAAATTCGATTCCGCCGCCCGACACGATATACGTCTTGAAGCCGTGGGCTTGGAGGTGCTGCAACAGCTCCAGCATCGGCTGATAGAGCATCCGGTCGAACGGCTGACCGAAGCGCGGATGACGGGCGGTTTGCAGCCAGTCCGTCACGATGGCCGCGAACTCGTCGGTGGTGATGTCCGCATGGGTTGCCATCACCAGCGTCGCCAGCGCCTCCATGCCGCCCGCCGCCAGCGTCTCCATGTCATTTTCGAGTACGGCCTTGAAAGGTTGCAGCTGCTGCCATTCGGGGTGGTCCGCGGCCAGCGCCCGCACCCGGTCGAAGCCGAAAAGCCCCTGGACGTAGAAGGGCTTCTCCGCCCACAGTGTCCCGTCATTGTCGAACACCGCAATGCGGTCTGCCACGTCGACGAAATCGGGGTGGCCCGCAGTTGTCACACGCGCGACAAAATCCAGGATCGCGCGCCGCGCCGGGGTGTCGCGCCAGGAGGGCAGGGCCCTCATGCGGCCGCGTCCCAGCGGTGCAGCAGCCGCGCCGCCGTGCCGAACGGCCCCAGCTGATAAAGCGCCGCAGTCGGGCAGGCGAAGTCGAAGGGCGCGAAGGGCTCTGCCATCATGGCCTCCAGCGTGTCGGTGGGCGCGACTCCAGTGCTGACATGCGGTTCGAACTGGGCGCCGGCGCCCTTGCTGGTGAAATGCGTGACATAGTCAATGAGCGCCGCATCGAAGGCAGGGTTGCCATGCCCTTCCGTGAAGGCCCCGACATCGCCTGTAGGCGCAAGGAACGGGCTCGCAGCCGCAATCACGTCAACCTGCAGCGACAGCAGGGCCGGCGTGACGGCTACCCAGATGCCGGCAATTCCCATCCCGGGCCCGGGCGTGTAGCCGAACCGCTCGGCCTGCAACTCCAGCAGATGCGGGCGGGTGCCGACGATGACAGCGCCGACTGCAGCCGTCAGCGCGGCCAGGTCGTGCGTCTGAACGAAGGCCTGCAGCAGCGTGATGTGCGGGCTGTGCTGCGCATCGAGCGCAAAGCCGCCCGGAAAGATGGCCCGGAGCCGCTCATTGTCGGCCTCGGCCCGCGCGAGCATCCGCGCGTCGGGTTCGAGCAGCACATCGATCGCCAGCAGGTCCTGCGCCATCCCCACCTCTTCCGGCAGTCCTGTCGCTGAGGATAGGACGCCCGGCGCGGCTGCGCAATGCGCTGTTGGTCAGGCGGTCAGTCGGTGCCGGTGCAGATATGCATAGTCGGCGGCGCAGGCTTCCGCGACGGCGGTCGCGTCCGCATCCAGTTCCGGCAGCGGCCCTTCCGCCGGGCCGAAGCCGGTTGAGGCCTCGACTGCGTTGTACCAGTGGCTGGCCCAGATACCGTCGGTGTCGCGGCGGCCGGGGGGCCAGCTGAGCATCGCCGGGTCCCAGGGGATGGCGAGGGCTGCGCAGAGCCTGGCCAGCACGCCGGCTGGATCGCGCAAGATGTCTGCGGAATCGACGACGGGTGGGGCGTGGCCCAGGCGGTCGGCCACTTGGTCGAAATAGGCGCGCTGGCGGAACAGACCCAGATGTTCGGGGCGGACCTGGGTGCGCTTGGCGGCGTAGCTTGCGACCACGCGGCGCGGATCGCGGATCAGGAAGGCGTGGATGTGATCGGGCAGGGCCTCGATCCCGAGGTCGCCCCCCATGTGGTGGGCCATGTGCTTCTGGTACCAGATGGGGCGGTCATGCGGCACGGCACCGGACATGGTGCGGGCGACGCTTTCCCAGTCGCAGTCCATGTCGGCGATCACCTCGGCGGCCATGGGCTGCGGGTCGCCGGTGAGCTTCAGATAGGCGCCGTAGAAAGGCTCGTCGGTGACGAAGGTGTCGGCCCGCGCCCCGAAGCTGCGCATCATGGCGGTCGAAAGGTTCCGCGGGCCCGACCACATGGCGATGCGGATGGTCATGGCCGGCCCTGCGCGGCGCAGTCGGCGGCGGCCATTGCCTTGTAGAGCCCCTGCAGCCGCTCAACCATCGGCCCACGCCCGTCGGTCAGCTTGCGGCCGTCGATGCTGGTGACGGGCACGACGCCGGCGAAGGTCCCGGTCACGAAGGCCTCGTCGGCGCTGTACACGTCGGTCAGCGAGAAACTCTTCTGGAACACCGGGATGCCATTGTCCTCGCACAGCAGGATCACGTTGCCGCGGGTGATCCCGCCCAGGCAGTAATCGCCGCTGGAGGTCCACACCTCCTGCACGCCCCGCCGGTTCCGCTTCACGATGAAGAAGTGTGTGCTGTTGCAGGTGGCGACAAAGCCGTGCGGGTCCAGCATCAGCGCCTCGTCGGCGCCGGCCTCGGTCGCCTGGATGCAGGCGGTGATGCAGTTCAGCTTGCTGTGCGAATTCAGCTTCTGATCCTGCACATCGGGGAAGCCGCGCCGCACATGCACGGTGAACAGGCGAATGCCCTTTTCCAGCGTCGCGGGCAGCGGATCCTTGTGCTCGGCGATGATGACGATGGTGGCCGGCGAGACTATCACGCGCGGGTCCTGATAGGGGGTGGAGCGAAGCCCGCGCGTCACCATCAACCGGATGTGGCAGCTGACCATGTTGTTCGCGTCGATGGTTTCATACAGCCGCCGTTCGAGCTCGGCGCGGGTGACGCCGACATCCATGGCGATGGCCTTGGCGCCTTCCCACAGCCGGTCGAAATGCACGTCCAGAAAGGCGATGCGGCCTTCATGGACCCGCAGCCCCTCCCACACGCCGTCGCCCAGCATGAAGCCGGAGTCGAACACCGAGACGGTCGCCTCGGCGCGGGCGGTCAGCCGGCCGTTGATGTTGATGAGGATCTCCGCATTGCGGGGATCGGGGGTGAAATCGTGGGTGCCCTGCGCCATGGGGAGACCTTAGCCGGGCGGTTTCAGAAGGCCATCCCCAGCAGTTTGCCAAGGTCTGTCAGGGCCTGCTCTTCGCCGCTCACCTTGATCGCGGTCATCCCCATGGCGGCCGCCGGCTTGCAGTTGATGCCCAGGTCATCGAGGTAGATGCAGGTGGCAGGCTCCAGCGCCAGCGCCTCGCACATCATGCGGTAGATGGCCGGGTCGGGTTTGCGGACGCCGGCCTTGGAGCTTTCGATCACATGGTCGAAGCGCGCCAGGATCGCCTGCACCTGCGCCGACTGGTCCGCGCTCGCCGCCATTCCGGCCCCATGGCCGACTTTCGCGTTGTTGGTGATGCAGCCGATTTTCAGGCCTGCGGCCCTGCACGTGTCGAGCGCCGCGACCATGCGCGGCCGTACCTTGCCCGAGAGCAGCGGCAGCACCTCGGCGCCGCGAACGTCATGCCCCAGCGCCAGTGCCTCGGCGTGGAACGCCAGATCGAAGGCCTCCCCGTCGATCTCGTTGCGCTCCAGCCGGGCCCAGGCGTTGCTGTCGGGATTGGTGGCGTTCACGGTGCGGATGAAGTTCGCCGGCAGGCCCCGCTCGGCTTCATAGGCCCGGAACGCCTCGAACGGCGAGGAGGTGATCACCCCGCCGAAATCCCACAGAACCGCCCGGAAATCCGCCATCTGCCTGCCTCCTGTCGTCGTCGAAGCTTCGATGGCCGTGGAATCGGGCTGTTGCAACTGCGCCGTGCCTTGCCCGAAGCGCCCCAAGCTGGCAGGCGGCAGGCATGGGAAAAAAGCTGACCTGGTGGATCCTGGGCGCGCTCGCGCTCGGGCTTGTCGTGGGGTTCCTTGTGAACCGCAATGCCGCGCCCGAAGTGGTGAAGGACGTCGTCTATTATCTCGGCATCGTGACCGACCTGTTCCTGCGGCTGATCAAGATGATCATTGCCCCGCTGGTGCTGGCGGCATTGATATCGGGCATCGGCCATATGGGGGGCGATGCCAAGGCCTTGGGGCGCATCGGCGGGCGGGCAGTCGGCTGGTTCGTGATGGCCTCGTTCGTGTCGATCACCATCGGCATCATCGCGGTCAACACGCTGCAGCCTGGGGTCGGGCTGGAGCTGCCGCTGCCGCCCACCACGGCTGACAGCGGTATCTCCACCACGGCCTTTGATCTCAAGAAGTTCGTGACCCATCTGGTGCCCAAGTCGATTTTCGAGGCCCTTGCCACCAACGAGATCCTGCAGATCGTGATCTTCTCGGTCTTTGCCGGCATCGCGCTGGCGCAGATGGGCGAAAAGGGCGCGCCGCTTTTGAAGGCGATGGACGCGCTGATGCAGCTGATGCTGATCGTGACCGGCTTCGTGATGCGCTTTGCCCCGCTGGCGGTGTTTGCGGCTGTCACCGCCACCATTGCCGAACGCGGGCTCGGCGTGCTCGTCACCTATGGCGCCTTCATGGGTGGGTTCTACGTGGCGCTGCTGCTGCTGATGGCCGCGATCCTTCTGGCCGGCGGGCTGGTGATCGGGATGAAGAATGTGGGGCGGCTTGCACTGGAAATCCGCGATCCCTTCGTGCTCGCCTTCACCACCGCCAGCTCCGAAGCCGCCTATCCCCGCACGCTCGAGGCGCTCGAACGCTTCGGCGTGCCGCCCAAGATCGCAAGCTTCGTGCTGCCCCTTGGCTACAGCTTCAACCTCGACGGCTCGATGATGTACTGCGCCTTTGCCACCATCTTCATCGCCCAGGCATATGGCATCGACCTCACGATCGCGCAGGAAATTGCAATGCTGCTGATCCTGATGGTGACGTCCAAGGGCATGGCGGGCGTGCCCCGGGCAAGCCTTGTGGTGATCGCGGCAACCCTTGGCCAGTTCAACATCCCCGAGGCCGGCCTCATCCTGATTCTCGCGGTTGACCATTTCCTCGACATGGGCCGGTCGGCGACCAATGTGGTGGGCAATGCGGTGGCGACTGCCGTGGTCGCCGAATGGGAGAAGAAGCAGCCCGCCGCCTGATGAATGGCGCCAATGAAAGCCGCCTGTCGAAAAATGCGGAGTAGAACTCCGCACTCCCTTGACTTGCTCCGGATTTGGGTTAGCCTCCTTCCCAACCACTGGGGAGTGAGATCATGGCGACGCTTGCACGGACCGAGGCTCTGCCGCTGGAAGTCCTCGATATCGGCAATCCGCATCTGTGGACCGACTATACAAAGGTGCTGCCCTATTTTGCGCAGCTCAGGGCCGCCGGCCCGGTGCATTACTGCCCGGAAAGCATCTATGGCCCCTATTGGAGCATCGTTTCCCACCAGCACATCATGGAGGTGGAGGGGCGGCCCGACATCTTCTCGTCCAGCTGGGACAAGGGCGGCATCACCATCGCCGACCGGCCCGAGGACCGGGTCGACGAACCCGAGCTTCCGATGTTCATCGCCATGGACAGGCCGCAGCACACCGGCCAGCGCCGCACGGTCTCGCCGGCCTTCACGCCCGCCGAAATGGTGCGCCAGAACCAGGACATTCGCCGCCGCACGGTCGAGCTGCTCGACAGCCTGCCCGAGGGCGAGACCTTCGACTGGGTCGACAAGGTCTCGATCGAGCTGACGACGGGCATGCTCGCAATCCTGTTCGACTTCCCCTGGGAAGACCGGCGCCTCTTGACCAAATGGTCCGACGCGGCCGTCGACTTCGAGGCGATCGAGGACGAGGAGCTGAACAAGGCGCGCTGGGCGACCATGTTCGAGATGGCGGGCTATTTCACCAACCTGTGGCAGGAACGCGCCAACAAGGAACCGCGCCCCGACCTGATTTCGATGATGATCCATTCGGATGCGACGAAGAACATGTCGCCCATGGAGTATATGGGGAATCTCGTGCTGCTGATCGTTGGCGGCAACGACACCACGCGCAACACCATGACCGGATCGGCCATGGTGCAGAACCTCTATCCCGAGAACTGGGAAAAGATGATGGCCGACCCGGCGCTCATCTCGAACGGGGTTTCCGAACTGATCCGCTGGCAGACCCCGCTTGCCCACATGCGCCGCACGGCGCTCGAGGATTTCGAGGTGGGCGGACAGCTGATCCGCAAGGGGGAGAAAGTTGTCCTCTGGTATCTGTCGGCCAACCGCGACGAGACCATCTTCCCCAATGCCGACGTGTGGGACCCCCTGCGGGAGAACAGCCGGCGCCACCTTTCGTTCGGGTTCGGCATCCACCGCTGCGTCGGCGCCCGGCTTGCCGAGCTGCAGCTGGGAATCCTGCTGGAGGAAATGCAGAAGCGGAAGATGCGGGTGGAAACCGTCGGCGCGCCGACCCGGGTCTATTCCTCGTTCGTGCACGGCTACCGCAGCCTGCCGGTGGTGATGCGCCGGGGCTGATGCAGCTTTGGGGCGGCGGATGGCGCCCCATAGAGCGTTCAGGTCAGTGTGCGGCCTTTGGGGTCCTCACCATGCTTGTTCGGCCCGCGGGTGCCGTCGAGCAGGTAGAAGATCAGCAGCACCAGCCCGCCAATTGCCGTGATGTTGAGAAGCAGCCACCAGCCGGACTTGTCGCTGTCGTGCAGGCGGCGGACCGAGACGGCGAGCGAGGGCAGGAACAGGCCGAGCGAGGCAAGCCCGATCAGCATCTTGGGCAGCGTCGCTCCCGTCGCAGCTTCCAGGATCGCGGTGACTTCCTCTGGCGTCGAGCCGGGCGGGATCGGCCCTGCAACGGCGATCAGCCAGGCAGCAAGCGCCCCGAACAGCAGGATCAGGAACAGCTGCCACAGCCAGTATTCGCGCCTGCGGGCGCGGCCGCGGAAGGTGGCGTATTTGCGGAGCGGATCGAACATGGACGCCAAGATGAAGCCCTCCAATGACAAGGTTGCCGAGGATTAGCCGGGCCGATGCGGCTTGGCCAGACCTGCGATGCGCCTGTTCGCGCCCTTCAGCTTGCCATCGGCTGGCGGCGGAAGGCCAGCGCTTCTGCCACATGGGCCCGTGCCGTCACCTCGGCGCCGGCAAGGTCGGCGATGGTGCGCGCCACCCGCAGCGTCCG
>JBGTBK010000079.1:0-11327 GCA_041749355.1 Sandaracinobacter sp.
CCGATCTTGCTGCATCCAGGCGGGAAGCGCCGGAACGGGTTTGCCGCTGGCCTGGGCTTCGGCGCGCAGCTTTTCGAGTTCGGCGCGGCGGCGGGCCATTGCCTCGCGTTCGGCCTTGCTGGGTTCGAGGCGCTCGGAGAAGTTGATGCCCCAGCGCAGTTCCGAGCGATCGGAGCGGGCGAAGTTCACAGACCGGTTGTCGATCTGCAGGAGCCGGCCGTCGCTGTCGCGGCGGAAGCGATCGGGGAATGCGGCCTCGATTTCGGCGGTTGCGGTCGGGAAGGCGCTGATCGGGCCGGTGATCCGGCTCAGCACATAGTCGGCCTGCAGGCTGAGGTCGGTGTCCGGGATGGGGTTCAGCCGCCCGCCCAGCTTCCAGACTTGCCGGCTGTCGGCAGCAAGATCGGGATTGCCGCCGTCGATGCGGGTGATGTCGACCGTCTCGCCGCGGACATAGTCGAAGACGCGGACATTGGGGGTCGCGACAAGCGGGTTGCCGAGTTGCTGGATGCTTGGCGCCCCCTCTTCACGGGTGAAGGAACCGATCAGCTGGAGGGCCGTGATCGGCCGCCAGGTAATGCCGGCGCCCCAGAGCGTGAGGGTGCCAAAATCGGACAGATGGTCGACCGAGACATTGGCGTTGACCGAAATGTCGCCGATGGCCCCAAGCACCTCGCGGCGGCGGCTGGTGAGCGGCACGTCGATGCTGCCCTGGACGCCATATTGGGTGCGGTCGAGGTCTGCGGCGATGCCGACCCCGTTGCGGGTGGTGCGGCTTTCGAGATCGCGGTGGTCGAGCCCCACCTTGAGGGTGGCCGACAGGCCGCCGGCGGGCAGATCGGCGAGACGGCCGTTGGCGACGGCCTCGACCAGGCTGCGGTCGAGGTTCGAGGTTGCGCGGTCCACCACCACGGGGCCGTTCACGGCGTTGGGTGCGAAGGGGTTGTAGCTGGCGTCGCCCGCGTCGAGCCGGGCCTGCACGCCGGCAACGTCGATCGACCGGTCTGTCAGCGTTCGGGTCTGTTCATGGTCGTGGCTGGCTGTCAGCGACCAGCGCCAGCCCGAGATGTCGCCGTTGAAGGCGGCCGCAAGGCGGCCCGACCAGCTGTCCCTGTCGGCGATCAGGGGGCCGGGCGCGCTGGCGAGGCCGATAAGGCGGCTGTCCTGGCCGAAGGGGGAGAAGGGGTTGCTGGCAGGCAAGGTAAGATCGGTTACGGCAAGGCCGAGGCGGCTTTCGCTGCTGCTGGTCTCTGCCCGCGCGCTGAGCGTGACCTGGGTGCGGGTGCCCAGCGGGCGGGCGATGCTGGCGCCGGCCGAAATCTGGCTGGTTTCGGGGATCAGGGTGCGGAACTGGCCAGAATCGGTGCTGTTGGGCTGGTTCGCGCCGGCGGCGAAATCGGCCAGCGTTGGCGGGCTTGTTGCAGCCGATGCCGGGACGGCCGCGACCGTGACCGGTGCGCCGGCAAGGGCGGAGAGCGCGGGGTCGATTTCCGCGCCGGGGGTGAGGCCTACAATGTTGCCGCCGATCGCCAGAGGTTCGGCCGGTTCGGCTTGCAGGATCGAGCGCTGGCTTTCGAGCAGGGCCGATCCCGTCGTGATTTCATAGTCGACCAGCAGCCGGCTGTCGCCATCGAGGCGCAGGAATCCGCCGTCCAGCTCCAGTTCGCGCCGGCCACCTGCTGTCGGGCCGCCCACCTCGATCTCGCCGTTGAAGGCGCTGAACCGCTCGCGAAGAACGAAGTTCACCACCCGCTGGTCGGCGCGGTAGCCATAGGCGAGTGCGGTTTCCTCAGGGAGAACCTCGACGCGGGCAATGGCTTCGGGCGGGATGTTGCGGATTTCGGCAAAGCCCGAGACGCGGCGGCCGTTGATGAGGACGACGGGCGCATCCCCTCCCCTGCCGCGGCCCGAGCGGGTCTGCGGGGATAGCTGCTGCAGGAGGTCGGCGAGGCTGCTTGCCCCATAGGCGCGGATGTCAGCCGGCGAGAGGGTGACTTCGGCCTGGATGTCGGAGACGACCGAGCCGCGCGGGCGGCCCGCGGTGACGACGATTTCATCAGCGGTGCCAGCGTCGTCGGCGGGTTGCGGCTGGTTGGAATCGGCTGCGGACTTCGGCTGGGCGGCGGAGGCCTGCTGGCCGGGGACCGAAGCAGCCGGCTCTTCGGTGGCTACGGCGGGCACCGCGAGAAGTGCGAGTGCGGTGGCTGCTGCCCGGTGGGTGCGGAATGGGGCGGGGCGAGCGGCAGGGGCGGACAGGCGCATGGTCACGAACACTTCCCTCTTACGCGGGCCGCCCCGCTTTTCCCCTGCCTGGGGTGCAGTCGATGAATGGCGCGTGTCCCTACAGGCCGATTGCGCCCTGCCCCCCCGGGGCAGCTTGTCGCACCCGGGGGCACGTCGAGCCATTCGCCAGCCAGTCCGGTGACAGATTGCCGCCCGAGCCCCGGTGGTACCATGGCAAGCAGTCCCGCCGGCTCCATCGGGGTCGGCACGTCAGGGCCTGTGCCAAGTGCGAGCACCAGCGCAGGCCTTTCGAGAAGCGCCATCGGTGGATGCCCCAAAGTTTCACTCGGATTGAGATCGAATCGAAACATGTGTCCGCGATGCAATCTATGGCCATTGCGACCTGATCTGGGCTAGGGACACAAGCCTTGGACATAGCAAATGCAAGTGGGAGAGCAGCAGATGACCAGCACCGAAGGCATGTCCCGTCGCGATCTCATGCAGGCTGGAAGCCTTGCTGTTGCCGGCAGCCTTGTTGGCGGCACCAGCGCGGTTTCGGCCCAGTCGCAAGGCCCATTCGATCTCACGCGCGAGTTCGCCGGCTTCATGAAGCAGATCGGCGGCACCATCGGTGACGCCGGCGGCAAGGTGCGTTTCACTGGTGCCGACCCGATCATTCGCAGCCATTTCCGCGTCGGCAGCGCGATGGCCATCCCGGCGATGGGGGCGGGCCTTGGGGCGGCAGCCATCTGGCGCGAGCGCACCGGGCAGGCCCAGGATCTGACGGTCGACCTTCGGGAATCGGTCTACAATGTGAACCCGTTGATCGGGGCCATCCTGCTGATGGCGCAGCGCGAGGGAACCGTTCCCGCCGCCGACGCGATCCCGCGGGACTTCGTGATCCCCACCAACAACGGGCTGATGCTGCAAGCGCCTGTCGGCCTGGGCAATCCGATGACCTTCGTTCCCTTCGAGACGAAGGACGGGCGCTTCTTCAACGTGACGGGCGCCTATCCGCACCTGAACGAGCGGGCCCTGCGCACGCTGAAATCGGCGCCTGGAGGGGACAATATCCGCAAGGCCTTCAAGCAAGTGAACGCCTTCGAGTTCGAGGACGAGCTGAACGCGATGGGCGGCGTTGGCGTGGTGCACCGCACCCGGGCAGAATGGCTTGCGCATCCGGAAGGCAAGGTGCTGGCGGCGACACCGCTGATCGAGATCGTGAAGATCGCTGACGGTCCTGCGGTGCCGTGGAGCGCTGATCCGACACAACCACTTTCGGGCCTGAAGGTTGTTTCGAACACCCATGTGATTGCCGGCACCTGTTCGTCGCGCACGCTTGCCGAATATGGTGCCCAGGTTCTGCATATCGCCCGAGACCAGGCGTTCGAACATGAAGCGCTCGTGATCGACGTGAATGTCGGCATGCGCTCGGCCTTCGTCGATCTGCGAAATCCGGACCAGAACAAGCGGCTGAAGGCGCTGATGCCGGACACCGACGTGTTCGTGCAGAATTTCCGCAAGGGCGCCATGGACCGCCTGGGCTTCGGCGCCGAGGATCTGGCGAGCGGCCACAAGGGCATCGTCTATCTGAGCTGCATGGGAAACAGTGCGACCGGGCCCTGGTCTGATCGTGGCGGGTTCGACATGGAGGGGCTTTCCACATCGGGCTTCACGATCGAGGAAGGCGCCGGCGGTCCGCCGCGCTTCCCGCCGACGCTGGTGATGAACGACTATATCGCGGGCTATCTGGGCGCCGCGGGCGTGATTGCGGCGCTTCGGCGGCGGGCGAAGGAAGGCGGGAGCTATCATGTGCGGGTGAGCCTGACGCGGGCTGCCATGTGGTATGCAAGCCTTGGCCGGTTCCCTGACACGAAGTTCGATCTTTCGGGGCCGAACAACCGGATGATCTCGCCGGAAATCCTGGTTGCCGAAACCCCCTATGGGCAAATCCGACGGCTCGGGCCTCAGGTGAAGCTGTCCCGGACGCCGGGCAAGTGGCGCACGCCACTGGTCGCGGTGCGCGGCGGCGACACGGTCTCGTGGGGCTGAGAGGGGTACGAATGCACGGACTGACGTTGCGCGCCGCCCTTCTTGGCGCGGTCTTCCTTGCGGCGCCCGTTTGCGCGCAGGACACACCGGTTGGGCCGCCAGCGCCTGCGCCGGCGGCCGAGGAGGAGCTGTATCCCGACCTGCTGGACGGCACGCTCGGCGTTAGCGGAGACCTCGCCGAGGACGAGACGCCGCGGACGACGATGACCAACACGCAGCCGAGCCTTCCGCCCTGGTTTGCCTTCAAGCGCCGCTTCGAGGAGCGGACAGGGATCAATTTCGGCGGCTCCTATGGCGTGCTCGTGCAGAACTATTCCGACACGCTGACGGGTGAGGATGTCGCGTTCGGGCACAAGTTCACTTTCAACGCGTCGGCTGCGCTGTTGAACAAGGGCAAACCCAATGCCCTGACGTTCGACATCGCGATCGAGGACCGGCGGCCGCTGAGCACCGACTTTGCGCCGCTGCAGGGCGGGATCCTGGCTGGATCGGGGGTTCCGACTGCGGCCACCTGGGGCGATTTCTCGCTGGGTATCACCCAGGCCTATATCCGGCAGACGGTTGCGGGCGGAAAGTTCCAGTACACCATCGGCAAGATTTTCGCGCCGAACTTCGTGAACGCTTACCCGCTGTTCGACGACAACCGCCAGTTCCTGAGCCTGGCCTTTTCCACCAGCCCGACGATTGCCGTGCCTCTGCGCGGCGCGGGCTTCGTGGTGGCGGCCTATCCGGGCGGCGGCAATCTTGGGAACCTGTATGTGAAGGGCGGCATGTTCACCGCCAACTCGTCGGACACCGGTTGGACCGTGGACGACTTCTTCGGCCGGGCTGAACATTTCTACTTCGTGGAGGTGGGAACCACCAGCGTCGCGCGGCGGCCGATCCCCATCCATGCGCGCGGGCCGATGGATCGCAACAACATGCACGTGACGCTGTGGTACCGCGACCCGCTGAAGCCGCGGGGGCCGGGAGACCTGTTTCGCCCGCAGGACGAAGCCTATGGCATCGCCTTCAACGTGAACCGCATGGTGCAGGACAACATGATGCTGTTCCTGCGCGGCGGGCTTGGAACCGGCGGCTTTGCCGAAATGAACCTGACCGGCGGAATGGGTTGGCGGCCAGCCAGCCGCACCGGGGACCTGTTCGGGCTCGGTGTCGGCTGGTCGAAGCCGGATGACGCGCAGATCCCGGTTCCCCTGCCCTTCGATCTCAGCGACCAGGTGACGAGCGAGGTTTTCTACCGGCTTGCGATCACGCCCAATCTTGCCGTGACGCCAGTGTATCAGTTCATCCTCAGCCCCAGCCTCAACCCCGGAGTGGACACGCTGTCGGTGCTGAGTTTCCGCGCGCGGCTTGCCTTCTAGGCGAACGGATGATTCTGTGGGGGTGAAAGCTCCCTGCCCCTACCAGATCTTCACGCGCTTCTCGGGCGGGAGGCAAAGCTTGTCGCCGGGCTTCACGCCGAAGGCTTCATACCAGGCGTCGACATTGCGGACGATGCCATTGGTGCGGAACTCGCCGGCGCTTTGGACGTCGCCGACAACGCGACGGCGCTCCTCGGCTTTGCGCCGCTGTCGGCCGCAAGAACCGGCACGCCCAGAACAAGGGCGATTGCAGCGCCTAGGAACAGCATGGACTTCATGATTGCGTCTCTCCCCATCTGGCCGTTGCGTCAGCCACCCACCACGAAGGCATCCGGGACCACATAGCGCTCGGGCCCGAAGCTGATCCGGGTCTCATCGCCCGCACGCTCGGCCTTGAAGGCGTAAGCGGCCGAGCCATCGGCCTGGGCGCTGTCGGCCCCGGTCGCCTCGGTCTCCCTGAAATAGAGCGATCGCGTGCCGCCATCGGGCCGTGTCACCACGACGATCGTGGTGCCGTCCTCGCCCCACTTGCGCTTCACGCCGGCCTTGCAGCGCAGCTTCGGTTCGGAGCCGTCGGTGGCGCAGGGAAGCTCGGCGGTGGCATTGAAGTCGGTTCCCTCGACACGGGCGTCGTCGGTCATCACCATCCCGGCATTGGCGTCGCCCGTCGGCACCGAGACGACCGTCACGCCGTCGACGGACGCGAGCGTTTTTCCGCCCAGCAAAGCTGCTGCTTCGGCCGTCGGGCAACCGACCAGCACCGCGCTGTCGTCCAACCAGTTCGCGGTTGCAGCGCTCTCGCCCAGCCGACGGCAAGGGTCGCCGGCCTTGGGCCAGCCCTCTCCGAACGGGGCGAGGCTTGCGGGGATGGCGGCAGGCGCCGGTGCAGTGGCTGTCGGGATCGTGGGCGTTGCTGCCTCGGGCGCCTTGCTCCCCTGGCCGCAGGCGGCCAGCAGAAGGGCCGCAGCAAGGGCTGCTCCGGATCCTTTTCGCATGAGCATGCTGGTCTCCCTGTGTGCTGGTCAGGCAGTCATGATGACAAAGCCACCCTCGGTCCGCTGGTCGGCTGTCAGCGGCAGGGCGGTGGTGATGAGGAGGGCTCCGGGATGCAGCCGGTCGTGGACCAGGCGGCGGAAGTCGGGCTCTGCTCCCACCGATTTCAGGATGGTGCCCTCCGGCGGTTCCACGGGTTTGCCGGCGGCGTCCGCGTAGCCGATGCCGTGCCACAACAGGCCGCGCTGGGCATCGTGCGTGTCGATCAGCACGAACACATGCTCACCGAGCCTCCGGTCAGCTGCGAGGTCGATCCTGCCCGTTGCAATCTGCCGGCCATTTTCCAGCAGGATGGCCTGTTGGTCCGCCCCCGAGACGAGGATCGATGTCGCGGTCTGCTGTCCGTTCCATTCCGGCAGGGCCTTGCCCTTGAGCGCGGCTTCAGCTGCCTCGAACTCGCTGGTCGCATAGCTGCCGAGCACGAGGCCCGGGTGCACGACATCGACCGGATCGCTGTGGGCGCCTGCCACGATGACGGGCGTTCCCACATGGGTGACCCCGAACAGCTTTTCGGAAAAGGGCAGCGGCAGCCGCACGCAGCCGTGGCTTGCCGGATAGCCCGGCAACTTGCCGGCGTGAAGCGCAACGCCGTCCCAGGTCAGCCGGTTCATGTTGGGCATGGGCGCATTGTTGTAGGTGGAGCTGCGGTGGTCCTTGTCCTTCTGCAGGATGGTGAAGACCCCTGTCGGCGTGTCATGCCCGGGCTTCCCGGTCGAGCAGGTGGACACCGCGATGCGGATGCCGTTGCGGTAGACATGGACCCGCTGGTCGGGGATCGAGACGACGATCGCGACCGGCCCGGCCGGCGAGCGCTCGGGATGCCAGGTGAACTCGCCCGCCTTCAGGGCAGATATGGACTTCATCACCTGCTGGGCGAGTGAGGGCCCGGCCGTGACGGCCAGGCCGGCGCCGATCAGGGCCCTCCGGCTGAATTCCGTCGTCATCTGTCGTCAAACCTCTCATTGCAGACTGTCATCGGCCCTAGCTGCCATCCGCAGGAGACAGCCGGGCAAAAAGTGCCTTCAGGATGGCAAGATTGAGCAGCGGCGCCGCGGCCGCGAGGACCGCGCGGAGACGATCCGGAGCCCAATCGAGCAGATGATTCCAGGGCAGGCCAAGCGGGACAAGGAAAACGCCCGCCAATGGGCCGGTCCCACTGCCGAACCAGCCGAATGTGCCCACCAGGAACAACAGCAGGGCCAGTACATAGGCAAGCCCGAAACCCCAGAGCAGGAACCTGCAAAGCCTGCCCATCAGGCGCTCGCCACTCAGCCGCCGAACACGAAGGCGTCCGGGATCTCGTAGACCTCGACCGTGCCGATCTTGACCACGCTGGTGTCGCCGCGGCGTTCCACATAGAGACCAGCTTGGCTGTCCGAGCGGACGGCCTTGCCGCCGGCGAAGGTGATGACACGGCTGCCGCCGTCCGGGGTGCTCACATGCACTGTCGCGCTGCCGTTACCTGTGCGCTTCACGCCAGCCTTGCAGGGGGTCATGGGCTTGTTCGGCTCAGCCACGCAGCGGATGCTTGCGGTGGCATTGTAGCCGGTGCCGGCGACCTTGGCGTCGTTGGAAGTTGCAGACCCTCCGATACCGATCGTCAGCGTATAGTTGGCGACCTCATCCCGACGGGCCGAGGCGCGCATCTGATAGACCCTGACCGTGTTTGCCCCGGTGCCGGGCACGGGGCCCTTGAAGCTGTTGCCCTCGGTCGATCCAATGAAAGCGGCTTCCCCGGTGGAGCCGGGTGCCATCACGTTGAAATAGGCCCGACCGTCAGGATTCACGAGCGTCACGGTCATTGTCTGACCCGCCCGGGCATTCACGACATAGTCGCGAAACTGCTCGCCCTTGATCGAGCCCTTCACCGTTGCCGAGCTTGCGCCCTTTGCAAAGGCGACGGGCACCTTCTGCTGGGCGGCGGCGGGAACAGCGACCAGCAGGCCGGCGGCAACGAGTGCGTATGATGCGGATTTCAGCATATCGGCTTCCCCTGGTTCAGCGGCAACGCGGATGGGTCTGGATGTCGTTGATCGCCTCGATATGCCCGTCGACGGTGATGACCTGAAGACATTGCCGGGTCCGGCCGTTCCACCAGACCGTGCCGGCGCCGTTGCTGCCGGACTGGAAATTGTCCACCGAGCGGAAACCGCGGTTTTCGAGGTCGGACAGCGCTCCTGCCGCGCGGGCACCCTGCAGATCTTCGAAATAGACCGGGGTCACGGTGCGGCTGCTTGAACTGCCCCACTGGTCGCCGCGATAGCTGCTCTGGTAGCTGCGCTCGTTCACGCCCGACTGGTAGCCGTCGCGATACTGTTTCGAATTGTTGTAATCCGCAAAATGGTGCGCGAGCAGCCCGTCGCGGTGGCCGCGTTCGAACTCGGCATAGCTCTGGCTGTCGTCATACTCCTGGTCATTGCGGTGGTGGGACTTGTGCGACAATGCCGCAACGCCGGCGATGATGGCAGCCCCGGCGATGGCCGCGGCGGCTGCATCATTGCCGCCGCCGCTGCTGCCGGACGAGCGCTGGCCGCAGTCCTGGGCGGTGGAAGTCTTGGTCGCTGCGATCCTCCCGTCGCGGGTCAGCAGGCGAACGCAGCTCTTGGAGTCGCGGTTCCACCAATAGGTGTAGGAACCGCCGTCGGCCTTGTAGCTGGACGTCTGCACATAGCCGCGGCGGTCCATGTCCTGGAGTGCGCCGGCAGCGCGGGCGCCTTCCAGATCGGTGACCACGCTGGCGAGTGCCGGCGCTGTCAGCGCAAGAACGGCAATGGCCGCAACCGCGGTCCGAAATCTGTCCATCTTCCCCGAAAGCATCTGCTCTGAACCCCTTGCGGCTGTTGAATCGTCGCGACACTAGGCCCTGGCAAGGTCCGGGCAAGTGCAGATGCTGGCCAAAAATGGGGCATTTCAGGCCAAATTCGGAGGCTTTCCGAAATGCCTGCGGCGATAGCGGGCCGGGCTTTCCCCGATCGATTTGCGAAAGGCCCGGCCGAAGCTTCCCCGATCCGGATAGCCCAGGGCCTCGGCAATCTCCTGCAGGCCGAGTTGCGGCTGAGCCATCAGCCGCATGGCCAGTTGGCGCCGTTCGGATTCGACAATGCCCGAATGGTGTCTGCCCGCAGCAGCCAGCCTGCGAACGAGGGTTCGGTCCGACAGTCCGAGATGGGCGGCCGAATCTGGCAGGCCAGGTGCGCCATCGCCCCTTGCGAGGCAGTCCCTCACATGGGCTGCTACGGCGTCTGCGACGAGGGATTCCGGCGCGGCGGCAGGTGACAGTCGAACCCGCGCGAGATCCCAGAGCAGCGGGTCGGCATCCCGATTGCGATGGGCCATCCAGCCAATAGGCAGGTACAACCTGGTCTCTCCCATACGCCAGCGCACTGCGAGCCCGGCTTGCGAAAGGGCCGGTTCCGCCCATGGCTGTGGTTCGCACGCACACTCAATGAAGCAGGCGCCGACTGCTGCCTCGGCCCCGATCTCCAGCAGGGCCAAGCGGTGCAGAAACAGCAACGGTGCAATCATCAGCAGCGGGCTGGCGGGACTTTCGATCCGCACGCGCAGCGTGATGGTTGCGTGGGACTCCACAGCTCCAAGCTCGACCAGCAGGAACGGGTTGCGCCTGGGCACCTCCTCCACGATCAGTGCAATGGCTTCCCCAACGGTCGGCGCCAGGCCGATTGTCGAGTTCCAGCGGGCAGTAAAGGGGAGCCGCTGGCTGGTGGCGATCCGCTCGCAGATGAAGCCGGCCTTGTCGTTTGCAATGAGGTTGGCAAGGATCTGCAAATCGTCGGCAATGCTGATCAAGGCCGGGATCGGTTCGGGGTAAGGCGAAAGGCTGGTGCCGGCCCTGAACCAGTCCGGGTGGCCAAGCCAGCGTTCGAAATCGCACACGATGCCGGATGGCATCAACGCCGGGACCGTTGCGGGATCGCAAGGAGCTGCGAACGCGAGTGCCGTACGGGACATGGCCCATACTACCCGCATTGCCCTTTTCCGCGCAATCAGTGCGGCTGCGATGGCCCTGGTCTCTATCGAAAATGGAAGCGACAAGCATCCGTTTCCGGCAGCCAGGGGATCACTTTAGACAATCGGTGAAGTCAGGATTGAGAGAAGGTGGCGCACCCGACACGATTCGAACGTGTGGCCTTTGCCTTCGGAGGGCAACGCTCTATCCAGCTGAGCTACGGGTGCGGAGCGACGGGCTAGTGCGGGGATGGCCCGGGAATGTCAAGGTCAGGCAAAGCCAGGGATCAGAAGATCTCCAGCGCCATTCCCGGGGCGAGCCGCCCGATCAGGCCGAACAGCGACTCTCGCTCCATCGCGACGCAACCCTCGGTCGGGCGCCAGTCGGGCTGGGCGACATGCCAGAAGATCGCGCTGCCAAGGCCCGGCTTCACCGGTCGCTGGTTGTGGCCCAGAACGATGATGAGGTCATAGGCATGGTCGTCCCGCCACAGCCGCTCGGCAGACGCCGGATAGGGGTGGCTGACGGGCCGGTTGTAGGCCGGGTCTTCGATTGCGTCGCACCAGCCATCGGTCGGGCGGAGCCAGCGCCAGGGGAGTGCGGTGGCAGGTGCGGGCATCCGGTCTGGCCGAAGCAGCAGGCCGTCGAGCGACCAGCGGCCAAGCGGG
>JBGTBK010000080.1:0-1611 GCA_041749355.1 Sandaracinobacter sp.
CGTGCCGCCGGCCTCCGTCACCAGCCGCGTCTTTGCGGCCGCTGCCTCGCCCTCGCCCAGCACCAGCACCTTCTGGCCGGCAAGGCGGTGGAACAGCGGCAGGCTGTCCATGCTATTTCAGGTTCGCATCAAGCCAGGCGCGAACCGCCGGGCCGATGTCGGGCCGCTCAAGCGCCAGCGCGATGTTGGCCGTCACATGGCCGGCCTTGTCGCCGCAATCGAAGCGGGCGCCGGCATAGGTGAAGGCGTGGAAGGGCTGCTTGCCGATCAGTTGCGCAAGTGCGTCGGTCAGCTGGATCTCGTTGCCCGCGCCGCGCTTGCCCTCGCCCAGGATCGCCATGCACTCGGGCTCGATCAGATAGCGGCCAACGGCGGCCAGGCGCGAAGGCGCAGTGCCCGCCTTGGGCTTTTCCACGAACCCCTTCACCTGCGTCAGCGCACCCGTGGAGGCACCCGGATCAACGATCCCATAGCGGTGCGTCTCGTTCTCCGGCACTTCCACCACCGCGATAACGGTTCCGCCAACCTCGTTCCGCGCGCGGACCATCTGCGCCAGGCACGGGTCGCCCGGGTTCCACAGCAGCTCGTCGGGCAGCAGCACCGCAAAGGGCTCGTCGCCGGTGATGTGCCGCGCACACCACACCGCATGGCCAAGGCCGGCAGGCTCCTGCTGGCGCACATAGGCGATCTGCCCTGGCGCGAGCTGGGTCTCGTCGAGCACCGCGAGCTCGGCCTGCTTTCCGCGCTCCTTCAAGGTCGCGACCAGCTCGCCGGCGATGTCGAAATAATCCTCCAGCGCCGATTTCCCACGCGCCGTCACGAAGATCATCTGCTCGATCCCGGCTGCCAGCGCCTCATCCACTGCATATTGCAGCAGCGGACGATCGACCACGGGCAGCATTTCCTTCGGCACCGCCTTGGTTGCCGGCAGGAACCGCGTTCCCATGCCGCCCACCGGAAACACCGCCTTCTTCACCGGTTTCATCGATCAGATCTCCCTGTTCAAAGCCATTCTGGAACCAGGTCTGCCCCGACCAGCTCCTCGATCGTCTGCCGCGCGCGTATGACAGCATAACGGTCGCCATCCACCAGAACTTCCGGCACCAGCGGCCGGCTGTTGTAGGTGCCGGCCATGGTCGCGCCATAGGCACCCGCCGTCATCAGGCACAGAAGGTCGCCTTCGTGCACCGGCGGAATGGTGCGGTCCTCGGCAAACATGTCGCCCGTCTCGCACACCGGCCCCACGATGGTTGCCACCATTTCGCCGGCGCTCGGCTCCACCGCCCGGATGTCGTGATAGACGCCGTACAGCGTCGGCCGAATGAGGTCGTTCATCGCTGCGTCCAGCACCACGAAGCTCTTGGTCGCACCTGTCTTCACCGTCACCACGCGCGACAGCAGCACGCCCGCGTTCCCCGCGATCAGCCGCCCAGGCTCGAACATCAGCGCGACATCCCAGCCCCGCGTCACCCGCTCCACCATCGCGCCATAATCGGCGGGCGAGGGCGGCAGCGGCAGCTTCGGGTCATAGGGAATGCCCAGCCCGCCGCCCAGGTCCACACGGCTGACCGACCGGCTCGGCTTGACCGATGTGCGCTACATCGGTCCGCA
>JBGTBK010000081.1:0-2195 GCA_041749355.1 Sandaracinobacter sp.
CGCAGCGCCTCGTCCAGCTGGCCGAGCAGCGCCCCGCCGCCCGTCAGCACGATGCCCTGGTCAACGATGTCGGCAGCAAGCTCGGGCGCGGTGTTCTCCAGCGCAAGCCGCACCGATTCCACGATCTGCGACACCGGCTCCGACAGGGCGTCGGCCACCTGGCCCTGGTTGATGGTGATTTCCTTGGGCACGCCGTTCACAAGGTCGCGGCCCTTGATCTCGACGGTTGCGCCGATGCCGTCGGCCGGCGGAAGCGCGGTTCCGATTTCCTTTTTGATCCGCTCGGCGGTTGCGTCGCCGATCAGCAGATTGTGGTTGCGGCGAACATAGTTGACGATGGCTTCGTCCATCTTGTCACCGCCGACCCGCACGCTGGTGGTGTAGGCAAGGCCGCGGAGCGACAGCACAGCGACCTCGGTCGTGCCGCCGCCGATGTCGACCACCATCGATCCGATCGGCTCCGTCACCGGCATTCCGGCGCCGATCGCGGCTGCCATCGGCTCCAGGATCAGGTGCACCTGGCTGGCGCCTGCGTTGTTCGCGGCGTCGCGGATGGCGCGGCGCTCCACAGGGGTCGAGCCCGAGGGCACGCAGATCACGATTTCCGGCCAGGAGGGCAGGCGCGAGGAGCCGTGCACCTTGGTGATGAAATATTTGATCATCTCCTCGGCGACCTCGATGTCGGCGATCACGCCGTCGCGCAGCGGGCGGATCGCCTCGACGTTGCCGGGGGTCTTGCCCATCATCAGCTTGGCGTCGTTGCCGACCGCCTTCACCTGGCGGCGGCCGTTGATCGTTTCCAGCGCAACCACCGATGGTTCGTTGAGCACGATGCCTCGGCCGCGCACATAGACGAGGGTGTTGGCGGTTCCGAGGTCGATGGCCATGTCCTGGCTGAGGAATCCGAACAGGCGGCTGAAGAAGTTCACGGGTCTCTATGGCCTTCTTGTCAGGGATGGGGGCGTGTCTGGGGCGGAAGCGTCGGGCAGTGGCGTTTCGGCGCAGCCTTGGCCGACGGGGACCGGTGGGCCCGGGCCCCGGCCCCCGCCGGGGAAACCGGGTGTGGGGCATCGGGCGGACAGGCCGCGCCGAATCGGGCACAAGGGCCGCGCCAGGCGCCACGGCGGACACTGTTGCGGATTGGCTTCAGCGCATAAGCGGTCGCCGCCCCCCGTGCAAGTCGTGTGACCGCCGTTGTCAACCGACAGAAGCGCCTGTCGGCCCCGATCCCGCATCGGCTCCATCTCCTCTTGTCCGCGCCCCCCGCCGATGCGACAGGCGCTCCATGCCCATCCGCCGCCTCCCCAGCCACCTTGTCGACCGAATTGCGGCCGGCGAAGTCGTGGAGCGGCCGGCCAGCGTGGTGAAGGAGCTGGTCGAAAACAGCCTCGACGCCGGTGCTCGCCGAATCGAGGTGCAGGTGACGGGTGACGGCACGCAGCGCCTCCAGGTGGTCGACGACGGCTGCGGCATGGACCCGGTCGAGATGCGCCTCGCGATCGAGCGCCACGCCACCTCCAAGCTTCCGGGCGAAGACCTGCTCGCAATCGACAGCTTCGGTTTTCGCGGCGAAGCACTTCCGGCCATTGCGTCCGTCGCGCGTTTCACGCTGGAAAGCCGAACCGCTGAGGCCGACAGCGGCTGGCGGCTGCTTCTGGATGCCGGCGAACTGCTCTACGACGGGCCCGCCGGCGTGCCGCCCGGCACGCGACTGACGGTCGAGGGGCTGTTCGCCCGGGTGCCGGCGCGCGCCAAGTTCCTGAAAAGCCCCCGCACCGAAATCGCAGCCATTGCGGACGTGGTTCGCCGCCTCGCCATGGCCCATCCCGCCGTCGCCTTCCGCCTCGATGTCGATGGCCGCCGCCTGGTTGATGTGGCCGGCGAAAGCGCGCCGGGTGTGGACGGCCTCGCCCGCCGCGTGCAGGCCCTGCTCCCCGATGGCGCCGACATGGTTCCGGTGGATTTCAGCCGTGAGGATCTGGTGATTGGCGGCCTCGCCGGCCTACCCGCCGCAAGCCGCGCCACCTCGGAACAGCAATATCTGTTCGTGAACGGCCGCCCGGTGCGCGACAAGCTGCTCGTCGGCGCGCTGCGCGGCGCCTATGCCGAGCGCCTGCCAGCCGGCCGCCACGCGCTCGCCGCCCTGTTCGTCCAGCTGCCGACCAGCGATGTCGATGTGAACGTCCACCCGGCCA
>JBGTBK010000082.1:0-7336 GCA_041749355.1 Sandaracinobacter sp.
TAGCCCGCGGCAGCGCGCCCGAAGCCATCCGCACGCGGCTGGTGATCGGGGCCGACGGCGCCAATTCCGCAGTTGCCCGCGCCGAACTGCCCAAAAGCAGCCAGCCGCCCTTCGTTGCCGCCTATCACGAAGTGATCGAAAGCCCCGAGGAAGGCTTCGCCGGCTTCGAAAGCGGCCGCTGCGACGTCTTCTACCAGGGCCATCTCTCGCCCGACTTCTACGCCTGGATCTTCCCCCACGGCCCCCACAGCTCGATCGGCGTCGGCAGCGCGAAAAAGGGCTTCCCCCTGCGCGAAGCGGTTGCCGAACTGCGCCGCGACACCGGGCTCGACCAGTGCAAGACCGTCCGCGTCGAAGGCGCGCCGATCCCGCTGAAGCCCCGCAAGAAGTGGGACAATGGCCGCGATGTGCTGGTGGCCGGCGACGCAGCAGGCGTTGTTGCACCGGCGTCCGGCGAGGGCATCTATTACGCCATGACGGCTGGCCGCATGGCAGCCGACGCCGGCCTCGCCTTCCTGCGCAGCGGCGACCCGCGCGCGCTCGGCCAGGCCCGCAAGGCCTTCATGAAGGACCATGGCCGGGTCTTCTGGATCCTCGGAATGATGCAGTATTTCTGGTATTCGTCCGACAAGCGCCGCGAACGCTTCGTGAAGATCTGCGAGGACCCGGACGTGCAGTTCCTCACCTGGGAATCCTACATGCACAAGAAGCTGGTGAAGGCGCGCCCGGCCGCCCACGCCCGCATCTTCATGAAGGATCTCGGCCACCTCATCGGATCGGTTGCCCGCTGACAGCGCCCCATCCCGACAAGCTGGCGCGAACAGCCTGGATCCTGCCTCTCACGGTGGCAGGAATCTCGGCTGTGATCATCGCCGGCATTGGCGGCACGCTTACCGATCTCGGCCCCTGGTATCGCAGTCTGAAGCAGCCGGAATGGTCCCCACCGGACGCCGTCTTCCCGATCGCATGGACCCTCGTCCTCGCGCTCTGGGCGCTTGCCGCGGTCGAAACCTGGCGCAACCTCGTCACCCGCGTGCAGCAGGAGACGCTGATCGGCCTGTTTGCGCTCACAGGCCTGCTCAACATCGTCTGGAGCCTGCTCTTCTTCCGTCTGCAACGCCCCGACTGGGCGCTTGCAGAACTGGTGCTGCTCTGGCTTTCCGTGGTCTGGCTTGCCGTCTGGTCCGGTCGCCACTCCCGCGTGGCCCCCTGGCTGCTGCTGCCCTACATCCTGTGGGTCACGATCGCCGGCTTCCTGAACCTCGCCGTGGTCCGGCTCAACGGCCCCTTCGGCTGATCGCCCGGCCCTGCCCGCCATGGACTGGCTGATCCGCTCCGGCCATGCGGTCGATCTCATCCTCGCTGTCATGCTGGTCGAAGCGCTGTGGCTTCACCTGCGCCGCCGGATCGGCCTTGTCGACATCGCACTCGCCCTGCTGCCCGGTGCGCTCATCCTGCTGGCAGCGCGCGCGGCGCTCGTCGGCGCAGACTGGCCGCTGATCGCGCTTCCGCTTGCCCTGTCCTTCCCTGTCCATCTCGCAGACCTGCGCAGGCGGGGCTGGTAGGCCTGCCCAAGGCACCCGCCCGGCACACTGAAAAGGGGCGGACACCTTTCGATGCCCGCCCCCTGCCTCAGCGCCATGGCGCAAATGGTCAGACCTGACCGTTCGCCTTCAGGAAGGCGATCACATCCGCCCGCTTCTGCGGATCGGGGATGCCGGCAAAGGCCATCGTCGTGCCCGGGATCACGGCCCGGGGATTCTTCAGATATTCAAACAGCTTCTCTTCGGTCCAGACGATGCCGCTGTTCTTGTTGGCGTCGCTGTACTTGAAGCCTGCAACCTGGCCAGCGGTTGCGCCGACCTTGCCATAAAGCGACGGGCCGACGCGGTTTTCGCCGTCCTTGATGGAGTGGCAGGCCTGGCACTGGATGAAGACCACCTTGCCGGCAGCTGCATTGCCGGTGAACGAGGCATAGTCCTCGGTCGCAACCGCAGGCGTCGCAGCGGGCGCTGCTGCCGCATCGACAGGTGCCGCCTCGGGTGCAGGGGCAGCCGCTTCCGGAGCGGGAGCAGCCTCGGGGGCAGCAGCCGTCTCGGCAGCAGGTGTTTCCTTCGGCTGCGAACCGCAGCCAGCCAGCAGCGCAAGAGCCGCGGCACTTCCAAACATGGCAAGAAGCTTTGCGTTCATGATTTCCCTTCCTCCGGCAGCACAGGATTCCCGTATCCGCAGCCTTTCCTATAGCTTCTGTTTCGCAGGCTGCAACGCGGCAGAATGCTCCCATGATCATTACCGTTGCGCGACTTGTCGCAGCCGGATGCCGCTTGTGTCCCGAATGGCCTTGCCGCATGTCCGCCCGATGCCGCCCGTCCTCTCCTTGCGCGACATCGGTTTTGCCCGCGGCGGCCGGCCGATCCTGGGCCATTTCAACCTCGATCTAGCACCCGGCGAACAGGCGCTGCTCCTGGGCCCCTCGGGCTCGGGCAAGACCAGCCTGCTCAATCTCGCAGCCGGGCTCCTCAGCCCGGACAGTGGCGAAATCCTGCTCCGTGGTGAGCCAATGCCCGCCCGGCCAGCAGCGCGCGACGCGCTTCGCCGCCGAACAGTCGGCATCGTCTTCCAGACCCTGCGCCTCGTCTCCGCCCTCACCCTGCGCGGCAATCTGGAACTCGCAGCCCGGCTTGCAGGCCGGCCGACAACCGAAATCGACCAGCTTCTGGAAACGCTCGGCCTTGCCCATCGCGCCCAGGCCCGTCCCCGCGAACTCAGCCAGGGCGAAGCCCAGCGCGCCGCGATCGCCCGCGCCCTCGTCGCCCGCCCTGCCCTGCTGCTTGCCGATGAACCCACCTCCGCCCTCGATGACGCCAGCGCAGACCGGGTCGCAACCCTCCTCACGGGCCTGTCCGCAGCCAACGGAACCGCACTCCTCGTCGCAACCCACGACAGCCGATTGAAAGCCCATATAGGCCGAACCATCCAGCTCGAGCGTCTGGCATGATCGGCCTCGCACTCGCATATCTGCGGGACAGGGGCCTCGTCACCGCCTTCAACATCCTGTTGATCGCGCTCGGCGTCGCAAGCCTTGCCGTCCTTCTGCTCGTCAGCACCCAGGTCGAACAGCGCTTCGCCCGCGATTCCGCCGGCATCGACCTCGTGGTGGGCGCCAAGGGCTCGCCACTCCAGCTCATCCTGTCGTCGGTCTACCATGTCGATGTGCCCACCGGAAATGTGCCGGCCTCAAGCCTTGCCCTGCTCCGCGGCGACCCTGGTGTTGCCCGCGCCATCCCGCTCGCCCTGGGGGACAGCTTTCGCGGGGCCCGCATCGTCGGCACCGAGCCGGAGTTCCTCGCCCTCTCAGGCGCGAGCCTTGCCCAGGGCAGGATCTTCGCCGGCACCGGTGAGGCCGTGATTGGTGCCCAAGCCGCCCGCCAGACCGGCCTCACCATCGGCCGCCGCTTCACCGGAACCCACGGCGTCGGCGAAGACGGCAGCAGCCACGACCATATGGCCTTCACCGTCGTCGGAGTGCTTTCCCCCACCGGAACCGTCACGGACAGGCTCATCCTCACCACCATCGACAGCGTCTGGGCCATGCACGGAATCAAGGCCCCCACAGACACGGCACACTCCGACGACCATAGCCATGACGGCCCGTCGGCAGCCATTCTCGATCCGCGCAGCGTCCCGGCGCCCGACATCACCGCAATCCTCGTCACCTACCGTACCGCAATGGCCGCCGTCCGCCTGCCGTCTGCCATCAACCGTGAAACCGCCCTGCAGGCCGCAAGCCCGGCCACCGAAACCGCGCGCCTCCTCACCCTGTTCGGCGCAGCCTTCGATGGCGCGCGCCTGTTCGCCTGGCTGGTCGCTGCAACCGGCCTGCTCTCTGTCTTCGTCATCCTGCTCTCGGCAGCCACCGCCCGCGAAGGCGACATGGCGCTGCTGCGGGTGGTGGGCGCAACCCGAGCGCAGGCAGCCGGCACCGTTCTTCTTGAAGGGCTTGTCATTGCAGCCGCAGGTGCGCTTCTCGGCCTCGCGGCTGCCCACATCCTCCTCGCCATTGGCGCATCGCTGTTTCCCACCCTCGCCGCCGTCGGCGTCGGCCCGACCTTGTTCCACCCGGGCGAAATCGGCATTGCGGCCGCCGTCATCGGCCTCGGTGTCTTTGCGGCCCTGGTGCCGGCAGCCCGGGTCTATCGCACCGACTTGGCAGACACGCTTGCCCGCGCCACATGAGGGCCATGCGAACGATCTCCGCTGCGCTGCTTCTCGCTGCCCTGTGGGCAGGCCCGACCCTTGCCCAGCCGGCACCGGCCAAGGCCCCGCCCTACACCGAGCGCGAGATCGCCGACCTGAAGGACATCTGGAAGCCGGCCACCACGCCCAAGGGCGGGGTCAGCTGGCAGGTGCTTGAGTCCACGAAGGAAACCACCCGCCGCGCGGCCGACGGCTATATCCGATCGAAGCCCGTCTTTCCGCCGGCGGTAAAGGCTCTCGATGGCAAGCGGGTGCGGGTCGCCGGCTTCATGATGCCGCTGGAGAATGCCTCGCGCCAGCGCCACTTCGTGCTGATGGGCTACCCGCCGGGATGTCCCTTCCACACCCACGCAATGCCCAACCAGTTCATCGAAGTGAAGGCCGACACAGCCTTCCCGGTCGAGATCGAACAGACCATCGTTGTGGAAGGTGTGCTGGAACTGACCGGCATGGACGAAAGCGGTGTCTTCTATCGGCTCGTGTCGGCCACGCCGGGATAGCAGGGCCAAAGCCCCCGAACATGGGGAAACTACTGTGCTGACACCGGTCCCATTCTGACTCATAGCTTTGCCTGAAAGCCGCGAGCATCAGGCCTCCGCTCGTCAGGCCAGGGGAACTGCGTTGTTCGACCGGTTTGCCAGGAAGAGGGCCATGTTGCCGGCCGTCCTTCTGCTTGTGGCAATGGCCCTTGCCCTGTCCCTGCTCTATGGAAACCTGCAGCGCGACCTGGCCAGGGCCGACAGCCTCGAAGCCGACATGCACCACAGTCTCGAGGTCCGCGATGCCCTTGCGGACCTCCTCGAAGTGCATCTGGACATCCAGATGGGCATCGGCGGCCATGTCTTCACGGGCAATCCGGAGTTTCTCTGGCGCTATGAGAGGACGGTCCAGCAGGTCCGGCCCGCCCTGGACCGCCTTCGCCAGCTCTCGGCAAACGGCCAGCCTCCGGCCAGCGACATGCCGGTCCTGCTGTCGGCCATGCACGACCGCGTCGGCAACAGCCGCGAGCTGGCCGCGCTGATGAAGGCCGGGAAACAGGTCGACGCGCAGGAAATGATCGCATCCAGCCGCACCACGGCTCCAATGGCCCGCTTGCGCCGCCTGCTCGAAGCCATGGATGCCGATGCGCTCGGCCGGTTCCAACGGTCTCAGGCGCTCTCGAGCGAAATCCGTGTCCGCATGGATCGCACGCTCGATGCGATGCTGGCCTGCCTTGGTGTCCTGCTCACGGTCGGAGCCTTCGCCTGTTTCCTGATCGTCCGAAGCAAGGCCGATCAGATCGAATACACCGAAGCCCTCATCAACTCGGTGATCGACCCGATCTTCGTGCTCGACGAAACGGGGGCAATTCTCCTCACAAACAGGGCCGCAGAGCAGAAGTTCGGCTACACCGAAGGCCAGCTGAGTGGGGCGAACGCAGGCGTGCTGATGGCCGAATGGCCCGACCAGGCCGCAACGATGGAATGGGTGCAAAAGTTCGCGGACTCCGGATCCAAGGGATTTGTCCGCAATTGGCTTTACCGTCGAAGCAACGGAACCTGCTTCGAAGCAAATGCGTCGGTCAGCTTCAGCCGCCTCCCCGAGGGGCTGAGGCTCATTCTCGTTCTCCGCGCAGCGCAACGACCAGATGCGAAGGCAGGCTCGAGCGAACCCGACCTCGCCAGGCAGGGCAAGAAGGACATGGCGAAAAGCCGGGCGGAAGGCACTGTCTGACTTCAGTCCGGCGCAGCGCCCCGTCCGGAGGCTTTCGGCGGCGAGGACAAAAGCCCGGGCAAAGCCCGCAAGCCCGACCGGGCGCCGCGGCCCCTGCCGCGCCCCGTCCGGAGGCCCTCGGCCGCGAGGACAAAAAACTGGCGGTGGAAGCAGTCTGCCGCGAACTGGTCTCTCCCTGTTATTCCCTGTTATTGCGTCGAAAACAGGGAAATTATCCATTTTTCGGGGTGCAGATCCTGCGCTGATCGGGGCTAACCATCTGAATTGCCGTCGGTTAGTCTCCCCACACGGCCACCTCGCAACAGGGAATTCAGCCCCGCGCAACAGGGATCGCTTCAGGCGATAACAGGGAGCCTTGAAAGCGATATCAGGGATTAGGTGTTCCGCGCTCGGTTCAAATGCGCGGCTCCCACGTTTGCCAAGATAGATCTCGTCTGGTGCCCCGATCTTTGGAAGAAGCATGCCGCCGAGGCAGTGGGGACCATTGAATCTAGGAGGACACGTGACAAGCATCAGCCGCGAGAAGCTCTACGAAATGGTCTGGGCCAAGCCGATGGGTCAGGTTGCCGTCGAGCTTGGGGTCTCCTCATTCAAGCTCGTCGACATCTGTGCTGCCCTGAACGTGCCGCGACCGATCAGCGGGCATTGGAGCAAGCTCGCGGCTGGCAAGCCTGTTCCGATCTTCCCGTTGCCAGAGCCCGCACCGGGTGACCTGCTCAGCTGGACGGCAGGTCAGAGCACTCGAAGCGAGAAGTCGCGGACGGCGCCGCGTGCGCAGCGCAAGCGGCATGAGGCCAAGCCGGCGGCAAGACCATTACCGGTCCACCCTCTGGTCCGAGGCGCCAAGGATCATTTTCTCAAGACGCGTGAGGTCAGGGATGAGGGGTATCTGAAGCCATACAAGTACTGCCTCGTCGACATCCGCGTGTCGAAGGCGTGCCTCGATCGAGCGCTGTCGCTCGCCAACAATCTGTTCAACGCCTTCGGAGCTGCCGGTTATCCGGTTTCCTATGCGCCATACTGCGGCGACCTTCATCTCGATCGCATCGAATCCGGCGAGCAGGCGCACAAGAACCAGAGCGACCAGTATGGCCGATGGAGCCCCGACCGAGCGACGGTGGTGAAGGTAGGTGAGGTGCATTTCGGGGTGACGATCATCGAGATGACCGAAGAGGTCCTGTGTCGCTACGTCGACGGACGCTATGTTCGGGAGAGTGAATTCCAGGTGACCTGACCCCCTGATTTTCCTCCACGAGTGATTAGAGTCCGGCCCTTGGAGAGGACGGACGATGAAGCGCACGAGGTTTACGGAAGAGCAGATCATTGGGGTGCTGAAGGAAGCGGAGGCTGGCGCGAAGACGACCGA
>JBGTBK010000083.1:0-15642 GCA_041749355.1 Sandaracinobacter sp.
GGCGGTATCCGGGCGGAACGCGGGGCGGGCTCGCCGTCATCGGCTCAGAACAGGGTCCTGGCGGCCGCCCCGGCGGAGGCCCCGATCGGACCGGACACCAGCGCGAAGAGGATCACGAAGGCGCCGGCTCCCGCCAGCACCACCTTGAGCTCTCCCGGCATCCGCTCGAAGGCGGGGGCCGGCTCGTCGAAGAACATCACCTTGACGATCCGCAGGTAGTAGTAGGCGCCGACGACGCTGAGGACCACGCCGATCACCGCAAGCCAGTAGAGCTCGGCTTCCACGGCCGCGACGAAGACGAAGTACTTGGCGAAGAAGCCGGCGAACGGCGGGATGCCGGCCAGCGAGAACATGATCATCGCGAACAGGAAGGCCATCGGCAGGTTGGTGCGCGACAGGCCGGCCAGCTCGTAGATGTCCTCGACCATGCCGTCCTCGCGCCGCATCGCCAGGATGCAGGCGAAGGCGCCGACCGTCATCGCCAGGTAGGTGACGAGGTAGATCAGGACGCCCTGTACGCCGGTCTCCGTCCCGGCGGCGAGCCCGACGAGCGCGAAGCCGATGTGGCCGATCGACGAATAGGCCATCAGGCGCTTGATGTTGCGTTGCCCGATCGCCGCGAAGGAGCCGAGCGCCATCGACGCCAGCGCGAGGAAGGCGACGATCTGCTGCCAGTCGCGGGTGACCGGCTCGAAGGCGTCGATCACGATGCGGATCAGCACCGCCATGGCGGCGATCTTCGGCGCCGCCGCGAAGAACGCGGTGACCGGGGTCGGCGCGCCCTCGTAGACGTCCGGCGTCCACATGTGGAAGGGCACCGCCGAGACCTTGAACGCGATTCCCGTCAGCAGGAACACGAGGCCGAAAACGAGGCCGATCGACGAGCCGCCGTCGGCGGCGATGGCGGCGGCGATACCGGTGAACTGCGTCTGCCCGGTGAAGCCGTAGACCAGCGACGCGCCGTAGAGCAGCATGCCCGACGACAGCGCGCCGAGGACGAAGTACTTCAGCCCCGCCTCGGTGGACTTCACATTGTCGCGGTTGATCGAAGCCACCACGTAGAGCGCCAGCGACTGCAGCTCGAGGCCGAGGTAGACCGCGATCAGGTCGCCGGACGAGATCATCATCATCATGCCGAGCGTGGCGATGACGATCAGCACCGGATACTCGAAGCGCTCGAACCGCTCGGCCCGCGCATAGCCGACCGACATCGTGATGGCGAGCGCCGAACCGATCAGCGTCAGCACCTTCATGAAGCGGGCGAAGCCGTCGACCACGAAGGCGCCCTCGAAGGTGATCCCCTCGCGCGGCGAGAGCACCACCGCCAGCGTCGCGACGACCAGCAGGGCCACGGCGACGCCGTTGACCGTGGAGGTGGTCCGTTCACCGCCGAAGGCGCCGATCATGAGGAGGACGAGCGCTCCCGCCGCGAGGATGATCTCGGGCAGCGCGAGCATGAAGTCGGGGAGAGCCGTCATGACGTCCTCGGGAGCTCAGCGGACGACCGCAGCCGGCTCGGCGAGCGCGGCGGTGGTTCCGGAAGCGGCATCGATGGCCGCCTGATAGTTGTCGACGAGCGCGGACACCGACGCCGCGCAGGCGTCGAGGATCGGACCGGGGTGGATGCCGAACCAGATCACCAGCACGGTCAGCGGCGCGAGCATGGCGATCTCGCGCCGGTCGAGGTCCATGATCCCGCGCAGCGCCGACTTGGTCAGCGCCCCCCAGACGACGCGGCGGAACAGCCACAGCGCGTAGCCGGCCGACAGGATCACGCCCGTGGTGGCGAAGAAGGCGACCCAGGTGTTGGCCTTGAAGGCCGCCATCAGGGTCAGGAACTCGCCGACGAAGCCCGACGTCCCCGGCAGGCCGACGTTGGCCATGGTGAACACGAGGAACACGGTGGCGTAGACCGGCATCCGGATGGCGAGGCCGCCATAGGCGTCGATCTCGCGGGTGTGCATGCGGTCGTAGATCACACCGACGCACAGGAACAGCGCGCCGGAGACCAGCCCGTGAGAGATCATCTGGAAGATCGCGCCCTGGATGCCCTGCTCGTTCATCGTGAAGATGCCCATCGTCACGAAGCCCATGTGGGCGACCGACGAATAGGCGATCAGCTTCTTGATGTCCTCCTGCATCAGCGCGACCAGCGAGGTGTAGACGATCGCGACGACGGAGAGGGTGAACACCAGCGGCGCGAAGTCGGCGCTGGCGAGCGGGAACATCGGCAGCGAGAACCTCAGGAAGCCGTAGCCGCCCATCTTCAGGAGGATGCCGGCGAGGATCACCGATCCCGCCGTCGGCGCCTCCACGTGCGCGTCCGGCAGCCAGGTGTGCACCGGCCACATCGGCATCTTCACCGCGAAGCTCGCGAAGAAGGCCAGCCACAACCAGGTCTGCGCCCCTTCCGGGAAGTCATGCGCCATCAGCGCCGGGATGTCGGTGGTGCCCGCCTCGCGGACCATCCACAGCATCGCCAGCAGCATCAGCACGCTGCCCAGCAGGGTGTAGAGGAAGAATTTGTAGCTGGCGTAGATGCGCCGCTTGCCGCCCCAGATGCCGATGATCAGGTACATCGGGATCAGGCCGGCCACGAAGAAGATGTAGAACAGGAAGATGTCGAGCGCGCCGAACACGCCGATCATCAGGCTTTCCATCACCAGGAAGGCCGCGACATATTCCGGCACCCGGGTCTTCACACTGTCCCAGCCGGCCAGCAGGCACAGCGGCATCAGGAACACGGAGAGCAGGATCAGCGTCAGCGAAATGCCGTCGATCCCCAGGTGCCAGGTGAACACCCCGCCGAACAGGTCGGCCCGCTCGATGAACTGGAAGGCCGCCGTCGAGGTGTCGAACCGCGACCAGAGCACCAGCCCCAACCCGAACAGCAGCAGCGTGGTGCCAAGACCGACAAGCCGCGCCATGCGCGCCTTCGCCGCCTCGTCACCGGGGAGGAACAGCACCACCAGCGCAAGGGCCAGCGGCATAAGGATCATCGTGGAAAGCATCGGTCAGCGCACCATGAACCAGGTTGCGAACGCGGCCACACCAACCAGCATCACCAGCGCATAGGAATAGACAAGGCCCGACTGGAAGCGCCGCGCCAGCACCGAACCGCCGGCAACCACGGCGGTCAGGCCGTCCGGCCCGAAGCGGTCGATCGTGCCCTGGTCACCGGCCTTCCAGAAGAAACGGCCAAGCGCCAGCGCCGGCTTCACGAACAGGAATGCGTAGATCTCGTCGAAATACCATTTGTTCAGCAGGAAGGCGTGCAGATGCTTCCACTGCGCCTTGAAGCCGGTGGAAAATCCCGGGTTCCGAATATAGACGAGCCACGCGATCAGCAGCCCCGTCGCCATCACGATCGCGGGCGCCCAGTGCACCAAAGCGGGCACATGGTGCAGGCTCTCGAAGAAGTCGCCGTCGTGCACGATCACGCCGCGCCAGAAGGCATGCTCGGTGCCGCCAACGAACCAGTCGTTGAAGATAGCGCCCGCAAACAGCGCCCCGAAGCTCAAGAGGCCCAGCGGGATCAGCATCGAAAGGGGGCTTTCGTGCGGGTGATAGCCGGCAGTCCCGGTCGCCGGTGCATGTTGGTCATCGTGCCCATGCCCATGGTCATCATGCCCGTCGTGCACGGCATGCTGGATATGCTCCGAACCTGCCCAGCGCGCCTCGCCGAAGAAGGTCCGGAAAATCAGCCGCCAGGAATAGAAGCTCGTCAGCAGCGACGCGAAGATGCCCACGAAGAAGGCCACCCGCCCGCTTTCGCTCCCGCTCTCCCAGGCCGCGAACAGCACGCTGTCCTTCGAGAAATAGCCCGAGGTGTAGTTCACCCCCGTGATCGCAACCGTGCCGATCACCATGGCTGCAAAGGTCAGCGGAATGGATTTCCGCAGCGCGCCATAGAAGCGCATGTCCTGCTCATGGTGCATGGCATGGATCACGCTGCCAGCGCCAAGGAACAGCAGCGCCTTGAAGAAGGCGTGGGTGAAAAGGTGAAACATCGCAGCGCCATAGGCGCCGACACCGGCTGCAAAGAACATGAAGCCCAGCTGCGAGCAGGTCGAATAGGCAATCACCCGCTTGATGTCGTTCTGGGTCGTCGCAACGGTTGCGGCAAAGATCGCCGTCAGCGCGCCCACATAGGTGACAACCGTCGAAGCCGTCACCGACGCATCGTAGAGCGGGCTCATCCGGCACACCAGGAATACGCCCGCGGTCACCATGGTGGCGGCGTGGATCAGCGCAGAGACCGGCGTCGGGCCTTCCATCGCGTCGGGAAGCCAGGTGTGCAGAGGCACCTGCGCGGACTTGCCCATCGCGCCAACAAACAACAGCAGTGCGATCGTCGTGATCGCGTCCACCTCAGCGCCCAGGAAGCTGAAAGTCGCCCCCTTGGCGGCTGGCACACCGGCCAGGATCGTGTCGATGTCGACAGTGCCAAACAGCATGAAAAGCGCAAAGATTCCAAGCATGAAGCCGAAATCGCCGACGCGGTTCACAACGAAGGCCTTGATGGCCGCAGCCCAGGCGCTCGGCTTCTTGTACCAGAAGCCGATCAGCAGGTAGCTCGCAAGGCCAACGCCTTCCCAGCCGAAGAAGATCTGCACCAGATTGTCGGCGGTCACCAGCATCAGCATCGCGAAGGTGAACAGTGACAGATAGGCGAAGAACCGCGGCTGGTCCGGGTCCTCCTCCATATAGCCCCAGCTGTAGAGGTGGACGAGCGCCGAGACCGAGGTGATCACCACCAGCATCACACCGGTCAGGATGTCGACCTTCAAGGTCCAGTTCACCACCAGGTCGCCGCTGGAAAACCATTCAGCCACAACCACATCGGTCGCGGGCGCGCCGCCGATCAGGCCGGTGAACACCACCCAGCTCAAGGCGCAGGAAATGAACAGCGCACCGGTGGTCACCAGCTTGGCCGCGAAATTGCCAATGGCCCGGTTGCCGATGCCGGCCACCAGGAATGCCAGAAGCGGCAGAAAGACGATTGCCTGGATCATGGGTGTCAGCCGCGCATCTGGCGGACGTCATCGACAGCGATGGTCCCCCGGTTCCGGAAATAGACGACAAGGATTGCCAAGCCGATGGCCGCCTCGCCAGCCGCCACGGTCAGCACGAACATCGCGAAGATCTGCCCCACCATGTCCCCAAGGAACACCGAGAAGGCGACGAAATTGATGTTCACCGCCAGCAGGATAAGCTCCACTGACATCAGGATGACGATGATGTTCTTGCGGTTGATGAAGATGCCCAGCACGCCAAGCGTGAACAGGATCGCCCCCACCGTCAGATAATGGCCGATGCCGATCATTGGCCCGTCCTTCCCGAACCGACGCCGACATCGGTGTCCACGCCCGCACCAACCACTGGCCGCGTGATCGTCACCGCATTGGCAGGCGTCCGCGCATTCTGCTTGCCCACATCCTGCCGCTTCACGCCCGGCCGCTGCCTCAGCGTCAGCACGATCGCACCCACCATCGCGGTCAGCAGGATCATGCCGGCCATCTGGAAGATGAAGACATAGTCCGTGTACAGGATCGTCCCGATCGCCTGGGTGTTCGAAAGCCCGGCATTGGCGCCCGGCGCCGGCGCAGCGCGCGCCTGGATGGCAAGGTCGCCAAAGGCCCAGGCGCCTGCCACCAGCACCAGCTCGACAGCCAGCACCAGCCCGATCAGCAGCCCGAAGGGCAGATAGCGTGCAAAACCGGCCCGCATCTCGGCGAAATCGATGTCCAGCATCATCACAACGAACAGGAACAGCACCGCGACCGCGCCGACATAGACGATCACGAGGATCATCGCGAGGAACTCGGCCCCGATCGCCAGGAACAGCCCGGCCGCGTTGAAGAAGGCCAGGATCAGCCACAGCACCGAGTGCACCGGGTTTTTCGCAAGGATCACCATCAGGCCCGAGGCCACGACAACGGTTGCGAACAGGTAGAAGACAGCAGCCTGGATCACGACGCTATCGGGTTCTGGTTGGGAGGGGTCATTGGATCGGCTGCCACTTCAAAACCTGGCCAGAGGTCGGTCGAAAATTCGCCAGGCCGCGGCGAAAACGTCGATTTTCGAGCACCGGAGCGCAGCGCACTTGGGGTGCGTGAGCACCGGAGCGGAGAAAATCGGCGTTTGCAGCCCGGCATGGTGGATTTGCGTCCGGGCTCTTAGCGGTAGGGGGCGTCGGCGGCAAGGTTGGCGGCGATCGCCCGCTCCCACCGCTCCCCATTGGCCAGCAGCTTGTCCTTGTCGTACATCAGCTCCTCGCGGGTTTCGGTCGCAAACTCGAAGTTCGGGCCCTCCACGATGGCGTCCACGGGGCAGGCCTCCTGGCACAGCCCGCAATAGATGCACTTGGTCATGTCGATGTCGTAGCGCGTCGTGCGGCGGCTGCCGTCAGCGCGCGGCTCGGCCTCGATGGTGATCGCAAGCGCCGGGCACACCGCCTCGCACAGCTTGCACGCGATGCAGCGCTCCTCGCCATTGGGGTAGCGGCGCAGCGCGTGCTCGCCCCGGAAGCGCGGGCTGATCGGCCCCTTTTCGTAAGGGTAGTTCACCGTCCGCTTGGGGCGGAACATGTAGCTGAAGGTCAGGATGTGGCCGCGGACGAACTCCAGCAGCAGCATCGACTTCGCGGCCTGCATCAGGCTCATAGCGAACCTCCACTGTAATGACCGGTGAAAACAAGCCAGCCCGAAACCAGCACCACCCAGAACAGGCTCAGCGGCAGGAAAACCTTCCAGCCCAGCCGCATCAGCTGGTCATAACGGTACCTCGGCACCGTCGCCTTCACCCAGGCGAAGATGAAGAACATGAAGACGATCTTGGCAAAGAACCACACCAGCCCCGGCACCATGTACAGCGGCGCCCAGTCGAACGGCGGCAGATAGCCCCCGAGGAACAGGATGGAGGCCAGCGCGCACATCAGCAGGATGTTCATATATTCGCCCAGGAAGAACAGGGCGAAGGTCATTGAGCTGTATTCCACCTGATAGCCGGCAACCAGCTCGGCCTCGGCTTCGGGAAGGTCGAACGGCGGCCGGTTGGTCTCCGCCAGCGCCGAGATCAGGAACACGATTGCCATCGGAAACAGCAGCGGATTGAACAGGTTGCCGTTCACGAGCCCGAACACATTGCCGCGCTGCGATTCCACGATGTCGGTCAGGTTGAAGCTGGAGGCATAGAGCACCACCGTGATGATCACGAAGCCGATGGAGACCTCATAGCTCACCATCTGCGCGGCCGAGCGAAGCCCGCCCAGGAACGGATATTTCGAGTTGGAGGCCCAGCCCGACATCACGATCCCGTAAACGCCCAGCGACGACACCGCGAAGATGAACAGCAGCCCGACATTGATGTCGGCCAGAACCCAGCCGGCATCGAAGGGGATCACCGCCCAGGCCACCAGCGCCAGCACGAAGGTGATCATCGGCGCGATGAAGAACACGCCCTTGTTCGCGCCGGTCGGAACGATGGTTTCCTTCAGGAACAGCTTCAGCCCGTCTGCGAAAGGCTGCAGGATCCCGATGGGGCCAACCACGTTCGGCCCGCGCCGAAGCATCATGGCGGCCCAGACCTTGCGGTCCATCCAGGTGCTTAGCGCCATCACCAGCATCACCGGCAGAGCGATCAGCAGGATCAGCAGGATATGGGCCACGAACCAGCCAAGGCCGGGCCCGAGCAGATTCTCGAAGAAGCCGACCATTATTCCGCCGCCTCCAGAAGCGCCGGGCGCTTGCCTTCCAGGATCTCGGCAACACAGGCCCGCATGGTTGGGCTGGCGCGCAGGATCGGGTTGGAGCTGTAGAAATCGGTCGGACGCGGCTTTGTCGGGCCAGACGGCTTGCCGGCCTTCAGCGCAGCCTTTTCCCATTGGGCCGGCACCAGCCCCTCGGCGCCGAGTGCGGGCCATTCGGCCGCCATGCGGGCGCGCAGCTGGTCAAGGCTGTCGTAGGGCAGCCGGATGCCCAGCACATCGGCCAGCGCCCGGAAGATGGTCCAGTCCTCGCGGGCCTCGCCCGGCGGGAACACGGCGCGCAAACCCCGCTGCACCCGGCCTTCCATGTTCATCCAAGTCCCCGGCTTTTCCGAGAAGGCCGCGCCCGGCAGGATGATGTCGGCAACGGCCGCACCCCGGTCGCCATGGCTTCCGATGTAGATCTTGGTCGCCCCGCCAAACGGCGCCAGCGCAACCTCGTCGACACCCAGCAGGAACAGCAACTTGGGCGGATGGGCGGCCAGCGCCTCCATCCCCTCGCCGGCCCAGCCGACCGTCATGGCGCCCACGAGCGTGGCACGGTCGTGCAGGATGTTGAAGCCGTTCCAGCCGTCCTTCACCAGATGGGCGCTCAGCTTGTGCACCGCCGCCAGCACTTCGGCAGAGGCATTGCGGCTGCCCACCAGCACGGCCGGCCGCTGCGCCGCGGTCAGCCGCTCCAGCAGCTCACCCGGCAGCTTTGCCAGCAGGGCAAGATCATCGCCAAGCTCGGTCAGCGGATAGCTCGGGTCAGTGCCGGCGCCGATGCGGTAGACGACCGCCCCGCCCCGCCGCACGGCCTTGCGGATCCGGCTGTTCACCAGCGGCGCGTCGAGCCGCGGGTCACAGCCCACCAGCAGGATCACATCGGCCTGTTCCAGCCCCGCGATCGTCGTGTTGAAGCGCCAGTGCGCAGCCGGTCCTTCATAAGCCGCGCCATCCGTCCGGCACTCCAGCCGGGTGGCGCCGAGGCCGGTCAGCAGATCCTTCGCGGCAACAAGCTCTTCCACGGCGCAAAGGTTGCCGGCGATGGCCGCAATGTCGGCGGGCGCAACGCCCTTCAGCGCAGCCTGCACGGCCGCAAAGGCCTGCGCCCAGGTCGCCGGCTTCATCTCGCCGCCCTGGCGCACCCAGGGCCGGTCCAGCCGCCGCTCCTTCAGCCCGTCGACGCAGAAGCGGCCCGTGTCGGTCACCCACTCCTCGTTCACATCGTCGTTCAGCCGCGGCGTCACGCGGACCACCTCGGCCGAGCGCGCGTGCAGCGTGGTGTTCGCCCCAACCGCGTCCATCACGTCGACACTGTCGTTCCGCTTCAGCTCCCAGGGCCGATAGTGGAAGGCGATCGGCTTCGACGTCAGCGCGCCGACCGGGCAGAGGTCGATCACGTTGGCCGAGAGCTCCGAGGTCACCGCCTGCTCGAGGTAGCTGGTGATCTGCATGTTCTCGCCGCGATAGAGCGCACCGATTTCCTCGACGCCCGCCACTTCCTCGGCAAAGCGCACACAGCGCGTGCAGTGGATGCAGCGCGTCATCACCGTCTTGATGAGCGGGCCCATATGCTTTTCGGTCACTGCCCGCTTGTTCTCGTCGTACCGGCTGTGGCCCTTGCCATAGGCCATGGCCTGGTCCTGCAGGTCGCACTCGCCGCCCTGGTCGCAGATCGGGCAATCGAGCGGGTGGTTGATGAGCAGGAACTCCATCACCCCCTCGCGCGCCTTCTTCACCTTGGCGCTCTCGGTCACGATCACCTGGCCTTCGGCGGCCGGCAGCGCACAGCTCGCCTGCGGCTTCGGCGGCCCGGGCGAGACTTCCACAAGGCACATGCGGCAGTTGCCGGCGATCGACAGCCGCTCATGATAGCAGAAGCGCGGGATCTCCTTCCCCGCCGCCTCGCAAGCCTGCATCACCGTGGCGCCCGCGGGCACCTCCACTTCGATCCCATCGACAGTCAGTTTTGGCATGCTGCCGGTCCCACTGAATCCTCGAGAATTTCCAGCTGAAGAGCAAGGTTTGAATGGATTGACCTCGTCATCCGTTCTGCCCCTCTTTCGCCGCTTGCTGCGCCCGATAGACGGTTGCCGCAAGATAACCGCGCAACCCCGTCCTGACGCCTCTTGCCGCGATGCTCTTGGTCCTCTTTTCACCAACACAAGGCGCCAGCTTCGAAGCAAGCTTCTGCATGGCTTCCAGTTCAGCGGGGGAAAAAGCCGGGGTCTTCAGCACGTCAGAAACCTCGTCCGGGGCAGTCGCCAAAGCACAATCCGCAAAATCCCAACCGCTGGCAGGTGCCAACTCCGCCTTGGGAAACTGCAGCCCGGCAACATCGGGCGTCGCCAACAGCTCCGCGATCATCTGCATCAACAAGAAGCCGTCCATCCGAAAACTGAATGGGTAGGTACCGGGTCCACATGACATGCCGCCCAGCATCTTTTCCGGCACACTCTCATAAGGCTTGTCGAACCAATTATCGAACGCGCGAGCGGCGCGGTCCGGATAACGCTCCACCACACATCTCGCGATCTCGCGAAGCGCCTTCGCCTGCTGATCTCCGTAGGCACCCCGCAACTGAAGATAATCGAAATCGGCTGCCGCCGAAGGGGTGGCGGTGGACGCCAGGGCGGAGACCATGAGGCTGAAAAGGAACGTCGTGCTCGTCACGCCGCTACTCCGCCGCCTGCGCGATTTCAGGAACGGCCACAAAACCCTGGCGCCGGGCGATCCGCTTCTCGATCTCGGGCCGGAAATGCCGGATCAGGCCCTGGATCGGCCAGGCCGCCGCATCGCCCAGCGCGCAGATGGTGTGCCCCTCCACCTGGGTGGTCACTTCCAGCAGCAGGTCGACTTCATGCGGCTCGGCGTCGCCCGTCACCAGCCGCTCCATCACGCGCCACATCCAGCCCGTGCCTTCGCGGCAGGGCGTGCACTGGCCGCAGCTTTCGTGCTTGTAGAAATAGCTGATGCGGGCGATCGCGCGGACAATGTCGGTGGACTTGTCCATCACGATCACGGCCGCCGTGCCCAGGCCCGACTTCAGCTCCTTCAGGCCGTCGAAGTCCATCGGCGCGTCGGCAATTTGGTGCGCCGGCACCAGCGGCACCGACGATCCACCGGGGATGACAGCCAGCAGATTGTCCCAGCCGCCGCGAATACCGCCACAGTGGGTGTCGATCAGCTCGCGGAAGGGGATGCTCATCGCCTCTTCCACCACGCAGGGGCGGTTCACATGGCCCGAGATCTGGAACAGCTTGGTGCCCGTGTTGTTCGCCCGCCCGATGCCGGCAAACCAGTCCGGCCCGCGCCGCAGGATGGTCGGCACAACGGCAATCGATTCAACATTGTTGACCGTGGTGGGGCAGCCATAGAGGCCGACGCCCGCCGGGAACGGAGGCTTCAGGCGCGGCTGGCCCTTCTTGCCTTCCAGGCTCTCGATCATCGCGGTTTCTTCGCCGCAGATATAGGCGCCGCCGCCGCGGTGCACGAACACGTCGAAGTCATAGCCGCTGCCGCAGGCATTCTTGCCGATGAAGCCCTTGGCATAGGCTTCCTCGACGGCTGCAAACAGCACCTCGGCCTCGCGGATATACTCGCCGCGGATGTAGATGTAGGCCGCGCGCGCCCGCATCGCATAACCGGCGATCAGCGCGCCTTCGATCAGCTTGTGCGGATCGTGGCGGATGATCTCCCGGTCCTTGCAGCTGCCCGGTTCGGACTCGTCGGCGTTCACAACCAGGAAGCTCGGCCGCTCGGGCTTGGGCTCCTTGGGCATGAAGCTCCACTTCATGCCGGTCGGGAAGCCGGCGCCGCCGCGCCCGCGAAGGCCCGAGTCCTTCACCTTCTGGATGATGGCGTCCTGCCCCTGCGCCATCAGCGCATTGGTATCCGCCCAGTCGCCGCGCTTCATCGCGTGCGAGAGCCCCCACGGCTGGAAGCCATAGAGGTTGGTGAAAATACGGTCCTTGTCGGCCAGGCTCATTGCTCGCCAGACCCTTCCGACTTGCCGCGGAACAGGCTGAAGCCACCGAACAGCACGAACAGGATCACCCACACCACCCACGATTCCCCGGTCAGGAAGCGATAGATCGCAAGTCCAAGGAACACACCGGCCAGCAGGCGCACGATGTTGGATTGCGGCTTCGGCATCACCACTCCCCCCGATAGTCGTGGTTGGCGTCCACCATCGGCTGCAGCGTCGTCGGCCCGCCCTCGGGGCAGCTCGCGGTGCGGCCGATCTGCGAACCCGTCTTCGGCGTCCGCCCGGCGATCAGGTCCTCCAGAATGGCGCACATGCTCTCGTAGGTCAGGTCCTCGAAATTGTCGTCGTTGATCTGCACCATCGGCGCGTTTGCGCAGGCGCCAAGGCACTCGACTTCCGTCAGCGTGAACAGGCCGTCGTTGCTGACTTCGCCCTTCTTCAGCCCCTTGTCGGCACAGGCCTTCAGCACATCGTCCGAGCCACGCAGCATGCAGGGCGTCGTGCCGCAGACCTGCACATGGAAGCGGCCGACCGGCTTCAGATTGTACATGGTGTAGAAACTGGCGACTTCCAGCGCGCGGATCTTCGGCATGCCGATTTGCGCCGCCACAAACTCGATCATCGGCAGCGGCAGCCAGGCAACGCCCGTCTCGGCGCCCACCTGATATTGCGCCAGCCACAGGAGCGGCATGATCGCGCTCGCCTCACGCCCCTTGGGATAGCGCCCGATGATGCGCTCGGCCTCGAGGGCGTTTGCCTCCGTCCAGCGGAAGGCGGTGAAATCCGTCACGGCAGGAACGCTCACCGGTCCACCTCCCCGAACACGATGTCGAGCGAACCCAGCACGGCCGGCGCATCCGCCAGCAGATGGCCCTTGCAGAGGAAATCCATCGCCTGAAGATGGCTCATTCCCGTTGCACGCACATGGCAGCGATAGGGCTTGTTGGTGCCGTCGCTCACCAGATAGATTCCGAATTCGCCCTTGGGGCTTTCGGTCGCCACATAGACCTCGCCCGGCGGCACCTTGAACCCTTCGGTGTACAGCTTGAAGTGGTGGATCAGCGCCTCCATCGAGCGCTTCATCTCGCCGCGGCTTGGCGGCACCAGCTTGCGGTCCAGGCTGGAAACCGGCTCGCCGTCCATGTGCTGCAGGCGGTTCAGGCACTGGATCACCAGGCTGATCGACTGGCGCATTTCCTCCAGCCGGACCATCCAGCGGTCATAACAATCGCCATTGCGGCCGACCGGCACTTCGAATTCCAGGTCGGCATAGATCTCGTAGGGCTGGGACTTGCGCAGGTCCCAGGCGATGCCGCTCCCGCGCAGGCAGGGGCCTGTGAACCCCCAGGCAATCGCTTCCTTCGCGGTGATCACCCCGATGTCGACATTGCGCTGCTTGAAGATGCGGTTGTCGCCGGCCAATGCCTGCACTTCGTCCAGCACCTTGGGGAGCGCGGTCGCCCAGGCCCGGATATCCTCGGCAAGTCCCGCCGGCATGTCCTGGTGGACGCCGCCGGGCCGGAAATAGGCCGCGTGCATCCGCGCACCCGAAACCCGTTCGGAAAAGCGGTAGATCGCCTCGCGCTCGGCAAACAGCCACAGGATGGGCGTCAGGCCGCCCACGTCCATCACATGCGCGCCCACATTCATGATGTGGTTCGAAATGCGCATCATTTCCGCCCACAGCGTGCGGATCACCTGCGCCTTGCGGGGCACCTCCACCCCAAGCAGCTTCTCGATGGCCAGCACGTAAGAGTGCTCCATCGACATCGGGCTGCAGTAATCCAGCCGGTCCATATAGGGCAGCGCCTGGAGGTAGGTCTTGTATTCGCACAGCTTCTCGGTGCCGCGGTGCAGCAGCCCGATATGCGGGTCGCAGCGCTCGATCAGCTCGCCGTCCAGTTCCATCACCAGCCGCAGCACGCCGTGCGCCGCCGGGTGCTGGGGCCCGAAATTGATCATGTAGTTCTGGATCTTGGTGTCAGCCGACACCATGGTCGGGTCGATCAGATGGCCATGCAGGGTCTCGGTCATGCCGCGCCTCCCGCGCCCTTTGTCCCGCCGTCATCGGCCTTCTCGTCACCCGGAAGCTTCCAGCCACCTTCCCAGGGGCTCAGGAAATCGAAGCGGCGGAAATCCTGCGCCAGCTTCACCGGCTCATAGATCACGCGGCCATGCTCTTCCGAATAGCGCAGCTCGACATGGCCGGTCAGCGGGAAGTCCTTGCGGAACGGATGCCCTTCGAAGCCATAGTCGGTCAGGATCCGGCGCAGGTCGGGGTTGCCCTCGAACAGCACACCGTAACAGTCCCAAACCTCGCGCTCCAGCCAGCCCGCATTGGGGTAGAGGCTGGTGACCGACGGCACCGGGCTTTCCTCGGTCGCGGTCAGCTTCACCCGGATGCGCCGGTTGTGCCGCATCGACAGCAGATGGTAGTTCACCTCGAACCGCTCCGGCCGCTCGGGCCAGTCCACGCCGGCCAGGTCCAGCAGCTGGTCGAAGGCAAGGTCGGGCGTGTCGCGCAGGATCTGCAGCACCACAGCCACACAGTCGCGCTGCACCAGCAGGGTCAGCTCGCCATGGGCTTCGGCCGCGTCGATCACATGCTCGCCAAGCACGGCAAGCGCGCGCTCGGCAACGCCCTGGTTGCCGCCCACAACTGGCAATTGGCTCGTCATATCCGCGCCCTACCGCTCGAACGTGCCCTGGCGGCGGATCTTCCGCTGCAGCGCCAGGATGCCATAGAGCAGCGCTTCGGCAGACGGCGGACAGCCCGGCACATAGATGTCGACAGGCACGATCCGGTCACAGCCGCGAACCACCGAATAGCTGTAATGGTAATAGCCGCCGCCATTGGCACAGCTGCCCATCGAGATCACATAGCGCGGCTCGGGCATCTGGTCGTACACCCGCCGCAAGGCCGGGGCCATCTTGTTGCACAGCGTGCCGGCCACGATCATCACGTCGGACTGGCGCGGAGAGGCACGCGGCGCTGCCCCGAACCGCTCCATGTCATAATCCGGCATGGAGGCGTGCATCATCTCGACCGCGCAGCAGGCGAGCCCGAAGGTCATCCACCACAGCGAGCCCGTGCGCGCCCAGGTGGTCAGATCCTCGAGGCTGGTGACAAGGAAGCCCTTGTTCGAAAGCTCCGAGCCGACATCGGCAAAGAAGGCATCCTGCGCGGCAGGGTCCTTCGAAGGCGGCCGCCCATCAGGCGAAACGAGAAGGTTCGTGCTCATTCCCAATCCAGAGCCCCCTTCTTCCACTCATAGATGAAGCCAACCGTCAGCACGCCCAGGAACAGCATCATGGACGCCCAGGCGAACACCAGATCCGGCCCCATATGCTTCAGGCTGACCGCCCAGGGGAACAGGAAGGCGACTTCCAGGTCGAAGATGATGAACAGGATCGACACCAGATAGAAGCGCACATCGAACTGGCCACGCGCCGAGGAGAAGGCCGGAAAGCCGCTCTCATACTCGGTCAGCTTGTCGGCATAGGGCTTGTTCGTGTTGGTGACGTTCGACACCAGGATCGGCAGCCCCACGAACACCAGGGCGAACGCGATTGCGACCCCGAAGAACAGCAGGATGGGAAGATATTCCCGGCCGATGGCGGCAAGATCAGGCGCGCTGGACAGCATTTGCGGTCTCTAGGGAAGGCAGCGAGTCGCGGCAAGCCTTGCGAGGGTCGCATGGCACTGGTGGCGGCCATGCGGAAAACGCATGGCAGCCATTCATCTTGGAGTTGCCGACTGCGTCGGAGACGGCACCGGCCCGCACCCCCACCCGGCCACCCAACGGACCCTCGAGTATTTTGAAGCTAGGAGCTGCAACACAAGGAGCCTGGCCAGTTGCGCAGTAGCAGAGGTGCTGCTGGTGTGGTAGATTATGCTGCT
>JBGTBK010000084.1:0-24350 GCA_041749355.1 Sandaracinobacter sp.
TCGACTGTAGCTTCGGCCGGAGCGGCAGCAGCAGCATCCATGGCGGCGGTGTCAGCCGGGACGGCTTCGACGGCAGCAGCTTCGGTCGGCGCAGCGGCTTCTTCGGCGGGCTTTGCGCCGCCGCAAGCAACAACGAACAGGGCTGCGCCGGTCACGAGCGCGGCAGCCTTCACCTTTTGGAGAATGTCACCCATCATCTGACTCCTGATTGGTCTTATTGCGGAAGTTCTGGAGCTTTCGGTCCCTACCGACCCCGAACCGTGGCGGAACCTAGCTGCAATCCCCCGCCGCCTCAAGCGTGTTGATGGGAAGAGGCATTTCTCCCGACAAGCATTGCAGCAGGATCGGCAAGCGGTTGAAAAGTGCAGAATCGATTGCCGCAATGTCTGCTCTCTCGCAGTGATCCAGCACGCGGGTTACACCATATCCCGAAATGCCGCAGGGAATGATGGCATCGTAATGGCTGAGATCTGGGCTTACGTTCAACGCCATCCCGTGAAAGCTGATCCAGCGTCTCACGCGAACGCCGATCGCTCCGATCTTCCTGACGGTTTGACCGTTCTGACGATCCACGACCCAGATGCCTGTTCCAACCGAACTGGTGCCCGCAGCAATGCCCAGATCAGCGAGTGCCGCTATGGCCCAGGCTTCGAGCGCCGCCACATAGCGTCGCACGTCGCGGCCTCGGCGCGACAAATCGAGCATCGGGTACACCACACGCTGACCTGGGCCATGATAGGTGAACTGGCCTCCACGCCCTGTCTCGATGACCGGGAAGCGGCCGGGCTGGAGAAGATCCTCCATCCTTGTGCTGGTGCCGGCAGTCAGGACCGGCGGGTGCTCGACCAGCCATATTTCCTCTCCGGCCTCCCCTCTGGTCATCCGGTCGACATGAGCTTCCATCGCCGACAGCGTGCCGGCATAGTCAGCTAGGCCAGGCAGCAACCGCCAGACAGGTGTGGGCAGGGAGCTTGATCGGGTCTCCATGAGCGCCAGATAGACCTTGCCGTGCGATCATGCCACTCGGATTGGGTGACAGCCTCTAGCCTCGCGACTCCGGTGTGTGATACCCAAGCGCATGATGCTTCGCCGACATATTGCCCTGTTCGTACTTGCTTGTATCGCGACCATCTCCCCAATCGCACCGGCGGGGGCGGTCAGTCTGTTTGACCAGCAGAAATATGCTGCGTTTGTTGCTGACGCGGATACCGGTGAGATCCTCTATTCCCGGCGGGCCGACACCCAGCGCTATCCTGCCTCCATCACCAAGATCATGACGTTGTATATGGTGTTCGAGCAGCTGGCGGCTGGCACCATCCGGCTGGACGACAGGGTGGTGATGAGCCGCAACGCTGCCAACCAGCGGCCTTCGAAGCTGGGGCTGAAGGCCGGCGAGAGCCTGACGGTGGACCAAGCGATCCGCAGCCTTGCCACCAAGTCGGCCAACGATGTGTCTGTCGCGCTGGCCGAACATGTGGCCGGCAGCACGGACGAGTTTGCGCGCCGCATGACGTTAAGGGCCCGTTCGCTGGGCATGTCGAACAGCCGCTTCGTCAATCCGAACGGCTTGCCGGACTCCCGCCAGGTCACCACCGCCCGCGACATCTTCATCCTGTCACAGGCGACGATCCGCCATTTCCCGCAATATTACAGCTATTTCCAGCAGCAGCAGTTTGTGTTCGGAAACCGGGTGATGCCGAACCACAACCATCTGCTGCGCACCATGCCCGGCGTGGACGGAATCAAGACCGGGTTCACCAACGCTGCCGGTTTCACGCTGGCCGCCTCAGCCGTACGGGATGGCCATCGCCTGATTGCAGTCGTGCTTGGTGGGCCGACGCGGGTTGCGCGCGACAGCAATGTGGAAAGCCTGCTTTCGGCTGGATTTGCAGTGATTTCTGCTCGCAATCGCGGGCAGAACCTGCAGGTCGCCGATCTGCTGGCGGAGCCTGGGGACCTGAATGACGCACTGCTGCGCCAGTTGGTCGAGCAGGGCAGCGCGGAACCCGCCCAGCCGCGGCGCCGTTGATTCTCCGCACCGCACAATAACGCTTAACCTCGGCGCTGCGCTGTTCTACCAAACCCTGACGAAACCGCTTCGGGCAGGAGGGCAGCAATGACGGCACAGAAGGATCGGTTCGCCGCGGACGGCAAGGGCTGGGGCGGACTTTCGCAAGGGCGTTTGTCGCGCAGAGGTTTGCTTTCAGGTCTGGGTGTCGCGGCCGTCGGATTTTCCCTGCAGGCCTGCGGAAGCGGCGACAAGCAGGGCGCTGCAGCCGACAAGCTGAACTTCTACACCTGGGACACCTACATCGGCGAGACAACGCTTGCCGATTTTGCCAAGGCAACCGGAATTCGGGTGCAGACCAGCTATTTCGCCACGAACGACGAACTGTTTGCCAAGCTGAAGGCCGGCAATCCCGGCTATGATGTCATTGTCCCCTCCAACGAGTTCGTGACCCGCATGCGCGAAGCAGACATGCTCATGCCGCTCGATCTCGGTGCCATCCCGAACCTCAAGAACATTGCGCCCGAGTTTCTGGGCCAGGATTATGATCCGGCTCCCAAGCACAGTGTGCCCTACACTTGGCTGGTGCTCGGTATCGGCTATCGCAAGAGCCGCGTGAACGGGGTTCCCGACAGCTGGAAGTGGTTGTTCGACAGCGAGCTCTACAAGGGCCGCATTGCGCTGACCTCGGAAGCGGCAGATCTGATCCGTCTGGGTGCCAAATATCTGGGCAAGTCGCTGAACGGGGTCGATGCCGCGACAACCAAGGCTGTCGAAGAAATGCTGATCCGGCAGAAGCCGAACATCAAGACCTTCCATGAGGACAATGGCCAGGATCTGCTGCTGGCCGGCGACGTCGATCTGGTGCTGGAAACGAACGGCGACATTGCCCAGATCGCTCTCGAGGACCCCGACATCGCGTTTGTCGTTCCGCGCGAGGGGTCGTTGCTGAATGCCGACACGCTGGCAATTCCGAAGGGCGCACCCCGGCCCGAGCAGGCGCACAAGTTCCTCAACTACCTGCTCGATGCGCAGGCCGGGAAGCATATCGCCGAGACGATCCTGTACCCCACCCCCAATTCGGCTGCGAAGGCCCTGATGCCGCCGGCCTTTTCCGCGAACCCCATCATCTTTCCGACCGGCCCCGGCATGGACGCAAGCGAATGGGGCAAGTTCGAGGGGCCCGAGAAGGCGCGCCTGTTCGAGGAAGCCATCACCCGCGTTCGCGCAGCCTGACGCCGCACGACGTCAGGGGAAAGGGAGGGGGGCATGAGCCAGGGCATTGACTGGCGGCTGGCAAAGTCCGGCTTTGCCGGGCTGCTTGGCCCGCCGCTCCTCTGGTTCCTTCTGTTCTTCGCCGTGCCCATGGCAGTCGTCTGGGCGTACAGTTTCGGAACGAATGTCGGTATTGCCGACATCGAGATATCGGGCACCTTCGCCAACTATGCCCGCGCGCTGGAGCCGCTGTACCTCGGCATCCTTGCCAAATCCCTTGCCTTTGCAGCGCTTGCAACGCTGATCTGCCTGCTCATCGGCTTTCCGGTGGCGCTTGCCATCAGCTTCGCGCCCCCCACGCTGAAGACCGCCCTGCTGATCGGCGTCATGCTGCCCTTCTGGACCAACCTGCTGATCCGCACCTATGCGCTGATTGCGCTGCTGCGCGACGAAGGCCTGATCAACCAGGGCCTACAGTTCGCATTCGGCTGGGCAGGGTTCGAGCCATTGCCGATGATGAACAACAATTTCGCCGTGATGGTCGGGCTGGTCTATGTCCATCTGCCGTTCACGGTGCTGCCCCTCTATGCAGCGCTGGACCGGCTCGATCGGTCGCTTCTGGAAGCCAGCCTCGATCTCGGCGCCGGGCATCTGCGCACCATCTGGCATGTGGTGCTTCCGCTTGCGGCTGCGGGCATCGGCTCGGCCGTGCTTCTCACCTTCATCCCGGTGCTGGGCAGCTATCTCGCCCCCGATCTTCTGGGCGGCCCCGACAGCCAGATGATCGCCAACGTGATCGAGCGCCAGTTCAAGCGCGCCAACGACTGGCCATTCGGCGCAGCTCTGGCCTTCATGCTGATGTATCTCACCTTCTTCGGGATCGCCTTGCAGTCCCTGCTTCGCCGGCGAACGCAGCCGGAATGAGGGAGGAGCCCGGCCTTCTCGACTATGCCCGGCGCTGGCCGCTGCGGCTGTGGATGCTGCTTGTCGGCCTGTTCCTCTACGCCCCGCTTTTCGTGCTGATCCTGATGAGCTTCAACGACAGCCGGCGCACAACCCAGTGGCGCGGCTTCACCCTGGATTGGTACCGCAAGGTCTTCGAGGATTGGGAGCTGGTTCAGTCTCTCCTCAACTCGCTCACCATCGCAGCCCTGTCGACGGCCTTCAGCCTAGTTCTTGGAACATTGGCAGCGATCGCCCTGTGGCGCTTCCGCTTCCCGGCAAAGACCCTGGTCGACGGCGGCTTCTCCCTTCCGATCGTGGTTCCCGAAATCTGCATGGGTGTCGCCATGCTGATCTTCTTCGCGCGCGTTATGCCCTGGCCGGCGGGCCTTCCCTGGCCGCTGTCGCTCGGCCCCATCGTGATTGCCCATGTCGCCTTCAGCTTCCCTTTCGTTGCCGTTGTCGTCAGGGCCCGGCTGCAAAGCTTCGACCGCTCGCAGGAGGAAGCCGCCCGGGATCTCGGTGCGAGCGACTGGCAGGCGCTTTGGGATGTGGTGATCCCGCATCTGCGCCCGGCCCTGCTGGCGGGCGCATTGCTGGCCTTCACGCTCAGCCTCGATGACTTCGTGATCACCTTCTTCACGGCCGGGCCCGACACGGTCACCTTCCCGGTGAAGGTCTATTCGATGGTCCGCTTCTCGGTGACCCCCAAGGTCAATGCCATCTCGACCCTGCTGCTGGTGGTCACCGTGATCCTCACCTTCATCGCGCTCAGGCTGCAGGCCCGGGCGGAAACGGAAAAGAAGCTGTGATGACCGACAAGCCTAAGCCGCGAACGATCATCGAATTCCGCAACATCACCAAGCGCTTCGGCCCCGTGATCGCAGTCGACAATGTCAGCCTTTCGATCGACGAGGGGGAGTTCTTCGCTCTCCTCGGACCGTCGGGCTGCGGCAAGACAACACTGTTGCGCATGCTGGCCGGTTTCGAAACCCCGACGTCTGGCCAGATCCTGATCGACGGGCAGGACGTGACGCGAATCCCGCCGAACAAGCGGCCGGTGAACATGGTGTTCCAGAGCTATGCCGTGTTTCCGCATCTCTCGGTGCTGAAGAACATCGAATATGGGCTGAAGATGGAAGGCGTTGGGGCAGACGAACGGCGTGAACGGGCCGAAGCAGCTTTGAGCCTGGTTCAGCTCGAGGGCTATGGCGACCGCATGCCCGACCAGCTGTCCGGTGGTCAGCGCCAGCGCGTTGCGCTCGCCCGCGCGATCGTCAAGAAGCCGCGTGTGCTGCTGCTGGATGAGCCGCTGTCCGCTCTCGACGCCAAGCTGCGCGAGGAGCTGCGTTTCGAAATGTCGGCCCTGCAGGACAGGCTCGGCATCACCTTCGTGATGGTCACGCACGACCAGGACGAAGCCCTCGCGCTCGCCACCCGCTGCGCTGTCATGAACAAGGGCTCGCTGATGCAGGTGGCGACACCTGCCGACCTCTATGAGTTCCCGGCCTCGCGGCTGGTTGCCGATTTCATTGGATCGGTGAACCTGTTCGAGGGGCGGGTGGTCGAGGAGGAAAGCGATCATGCGATTATCGATCTGCCCGAAATCGGCGTGAAGGCCTGGCTCGACCATGGCACCGGCGCTTCGGAAACCTTGCAGATGTGGCTGGCCTTGAGGCCGGAGAAGGTCGAGCTGCACAAGCGCAGCGGCGGCGAATCACCGCCTGACATGGAGGGCACGCCGCCCGGCTACAATGTGGTCAAGGGCACCATCATGGACATCGCCTATCTCGGCTCGGAGTCGGTCTATGACGTGAAGCTGGAAGGCGGCAAGCGGGTGCGCGTGATCCGCCCGAACCTGACCCGCTGGGACCAGGAGGACTTCAGCTGGGACGAGGATGTCTGGCTGGGCTGGCATGCCGAAGGGGCACATGTGCTGCTGACATGATGCCCGAGGAAATCTTCATTCCCGTCCCCGGCGGACGGGTCTTCACGCTGCAATGGGGGCGCGGCCCGCTCCTGCTGTTCACCCACGCAACCGGCATGTGCGCCCGCGTCTACAGCGGGCTGCTAGCCCCTTTGGCCGACAGGTTCCGCATCGTCGCCATGGACGCCCGTGGCCATGGCCGCACCGAGCTCGCGGCAGACCCTGCCCATATCCCCGTCGACTGGAAGCCCTATGGGCAGGATCTGGTGCATGTGGTGGCCGCACTCGGCGGCGGGCCGGTCTATCTCGCGGGCCATAGTTTCGGGGCCACAGCATCGTTCGAGGCTGCAGTGGAAAATCGGGGATTGGCCAGCGCGGTCTGCCTGATCGACCCGCCGTTCATCCCGAGCGCCCACGCCGCTGCCTACCGGGCCGACCTCGACGCGGGGCGCCCGCCCAATCCGATGGCGGACCAGGCCGAACGTCGCCGCGGCCTGTTTCCCAGCCGGGACGCAGCACGCGCGGCCTATCTCGGCCGCGGCGTGTTCAAGGGCTGGCCCGAGGCCGCACTCGACGACTATCTGGACGGCGGCCTGCTGCCAGACCCCGAGGGCGTGCGCCTCGCCTGCTCGCCGGCCTGGGAAGCGAGCAGCTTCCGGGGTGCCTCTACAACTTTCATGGAGAACGTGGCGGCTGCCGACTTTCCCTTCACGCTGCTGGCAGCCGGGCACGGCAGCACGGTCCCGCAAGACGAGGAAGCCGTCATCCGCCGGCATCCCCGGGCCACCGTCGAACGCTTTGCCGACACGGGCCACTTCCTCCCTGTCACTCATCCCGAGCTAGTTCGGCCCTATCTGGCCGCGCTGGCGTCTGGCGCCCTGCCGGACACATAGAGGATCTGCACCGTGGTCGCGGTCCGGCCATCCGGTGCCGCCTCCTTCGCGAAAGCGGCCTTCGCTGCTGCCCATCTCGACGGCGTTGTAAGTCCGCGCGACCGGCTCGCCAGCCAGCCGCTGTCGCCATGCGCCCTGACATCGAGCGCCAGGTCCCGAAGGCTCCGGTAGCGCAGGGTCAGCGTGTCGATTTCGGCAACCGGATCCACGAAACCGGCGCGCTGCAGCAGCCCTGCGGCTTCCGCCGGGTCCACCGTCGGCCCCACGCGCGGCGCAACACCCCGCCCTCCCTGCACATCGGCCGCCAGAAAGGCCTCGCGCACCTGCGGCAGCGAAATGCCCGCAGGAAAGGCCGCCTGGAACCGCCCGCCCGGCAGAAGCGCCCGCCGGCACAGCAGCAGCGCGCCGGGAAGATCGTTCACCCCGTGCAGCGTCATGAAGGCCGTGATGCGCGCAAACCGGGCATCGGCAAAATGCTGCCGGTCTTCCTCTCCACAGATCCCGCCCCGAAGGCCCGCCAGACCAGCTGAGGGGTCCAGCCCCAGCCAGCCTGCAGGCGGCGCAAGCAGCAACCCGATCCACAACCGTTCGCCATCCGGCACCGGCCCGAGCAAGGCCTCGCGGCCGGCGAGTTCCTCTGCCACATGGGCAAGCATCTGCTCCTTGCCTGCGATCAGGCCGGCAGCCCGGTCGCGGGCGCGGCACCGGGCCCTGCGGTCGAACGGTTCGAAATTGGCCATGCTGGCGCCTTGTGCTTTCATGCTAGACTTGGAAATCATGTCGGTCGGCACATATCTTGCCCGCAGCGCGCGCGATGCAGCCCACGGGTTGATCGACCTGCTGATGCCGCCCACCTGCATCGCCTGCAAGGCTCCTGTCGCGACCCCGCTCGGATTCTGCGCCGATTGCTGGGGGGCGCTCCCGGTGATCTCAGAGGCCCGCTGCATCCAGTGCGCCATCCCCCTCCCAATCGCCTGGGCAGCCGAAAGCCACTGCCTCGGATGCCTGAAGGATCCCCCCCGCTTCCATCGCGCCGCAGCGCCGTTCCTCTATGAAGGTGCGGCCCGCCACGCAGTGCTTGCCTTCAAGAACGGCCGCGAAACCTATGCCGGGCAGATGGCCGCTGCCATGCTGCGCGCTGCCCCCGGTTGGGTGGGCCCCGACAGCCTCGTCTGTGCGGTTCCGCTGCACCGCTGGCGGCTGGCCGCGCGTGGTTACAACCAGGCGCTGTTGCTGGCCCGCCAGCTTGCCTTGCCCACAGCTGCGGAGCTCGACCCGGACCTTGTCGTCCGGGTCAAGGCCACCCCCCGCACCAAAGGGCTCAGCCGACTGGCGCGCAAGCGCAACGTGGAAGGGGCTTTCCGGCTAGGTCCGGAGGCTCGCGAACGGATCGCCGGAAGGGACGTCATCCTTGTCGACGATGTGATGACAAGCGGCGCCACTGCGTCTGCCGTGGCAGGCGTTCTGAAGCGCGGGGGCGCTGCAAGGGTCAGCGTTCTGGTCTATGCACGGGTTGCAGCAACAGATGCGGGCCCATATGCTGCAGCAATCTCCGGTCAGGACGACAATGGCAAAGGTTGAAATCTACACCAAGTTTCTCTGCCCCTACTGCACGCGGGCAAAGTCGCTGCTCGCCTCGAAGGGGGTGGCTGCCGAAGAGTATGACATCACGATGGGCGGGGCGAAGCGGGCGGAAATGCTCGACCGCTCCGGCGGGCGCAGCACCGTGCCGCAGATCTTCATCGACGGGCGCCACATCGGCGGCTCCGACGATCTGGCCGCCCTCGACCGCGCCGGCGGCCTGGACCCGCTGCTGGCGGCATGATCAAGGTCGGACTGGTCCAGACCAACACGGGTCTGGACCCGATGCAGAACGCCGCCGACCTGGCCGAGGCTGCACAGCGGCTGGCCGACGCTGGAGCCGAGATCGTCTTCACCCCGGAAATGTGCGGCCTGCTCGATCGCAACTCCGCCCGGCTTGCAGCCGCAGCCCGTGAAGAAGCAGACGATCCCACGCTCGCTGCCCTGTCCGATGTAGCCAAGCGCCGAGGCATCGCGATTGCGGTTGGTTCCCTGGCAATCCGGGACCCGGCCGCATCCCCCGAAGGGCGCCTGGCCAACCGCAGCTTCCTGATCGCCCCCGATGGCCGAAGCGCAGCCCGCTACGACAAGATGCACCTGTTCGATGTCGATCTCCCCAACGGAGACCGATACCGCGAATCCGCCAGTTTCCTGTCGGGCGGGCAGGTGCAACTCGTCGATCTCCCCTGGGGGCGCCTGGGGCTCAGCATCTGTTACGACCTCCGCTTCCCGCAACTGCACACTGCGCTCGCGCTGGCCGGCGCGCAGGTGATCGCCCAGCCGGCCGCCTTCACCCGCCCCACCGGCGAGGCGCACTGGCATGTGCTGCTGCGCGCCCGCGCCATCGAGACAGGCGCCTTCGTCATCGCCGCCGCGCAGACGGGCACACATGCCGATGGCCGCGAGACCTACGGCCATTCCCTCGTCGTGAACCCCTGGGGGCAGGTGCTGCTCGACATGGGAACCGAGCCCGGTATTGCGACGGTCGAACTCGACCTTGCCGAAGTCGCCGCCACCCGCGCCCGGATTCCGAACCTCAACCATGCAAGGCCGCTGGCCGAGGCGCAGGTCGCAGACGCCAGATGATCGTCTTCGACCTGAAATGCGCCGAGGCCCATGTGTTCGAGGCCTGGTTCGGCAGCAGCGAGGACTATGCGGCCCAGAAGGACCGGGGCCTTGTCGCCTGCCCCCTCTGCGGGTCGGCCGATGTGGACAAGGCCGTCATGGCGCCGGCCGTGCCGACCAAGGGCAATCGCCTGCCGCGACCTGCGCAGCGCCGTGCCGAAGGCGAACGGCTGAAGGCGCTCCGCAGCGAGATCGAGTCGAACTGCGATTATGTCGGCCGCGATTTTGCCCGGGAGGCCAGAACCCGCGCGGATGCGGCCGGCAATGCCGACACGCCTGGCGACGCGCCCCGCGGAATCTACGGCGAAGCCAGCCTTGCCGAGGCCGCAGACCTGGTTGCCGACGGCATCCCGATCGCGCCGCTGCCCTTCCTGCCCCGGCGCCTCGCAGACGCCTGAGGGTTGCGATTCCGCTGCGCATCGGCAATGGCAGGCGCCGTGGTCCCGTAGCTCAGCAGGATAGAGCGGCAGTTTCCTAAACTGTAGGCCACTGGTTCGAATCCAGTCGGGATCACCAAATGTCCAACGCCCAGTGTGGTGCGAATCCGAACAGGATTTTTGAGGCCTTGGGACGGGTCTGGATTGACCGGCTCTCAGCTGCCGTGGTTCGCCTGCAACAGTCGCTCGGCCCTTACCGCCTCGGACTCGACCATCATTGCGAGGTAGGTGCTGAACATCGCGTCCAGCATCCCAACCGAGATGTCGGTCGACTTCGCCAGGTGCGCGGCAACGCCAGGTGCGGGCGACAGCTCGTTTCGCTCGTTCCTGACGACCATTCGGTCGGCGATCAGTTCATTCACCTTGCGGCGGACGCTTTCGCGCGGGATGCCGGTGGCCCGCGCCAGGGCGTCGATGTTGGTGACCTTGCCGTGTCGCTCCTTCAGCGGGTGGAGAATCCAGTCGTCATAGGATCGTTCGGGAACTTGGCGGTCGAGCAGCATCTGCTGTCCGATGGCCGACAGGATGATCACCTTGTCCAGGTCATTCCCGAACACGCGACGCATCTCGACCATGAGGGCGAGAAATCCCTCGACCCAGGTGCCCTGTGCCGCTGGAAAGCGGGTTTGGTAGAGGAACCGGACGAGGCCGTTGAAATCCCGCTTGTTGGGCATTGATACACCTCCTCGTTGCCGCGTGCGGATACGAATGACAGGCTCGTCCCGAAGCGCTGTGATGGCAAGCCTGTTGAGCCCCAAATTGGGGGTGGCTCTTGCTGACTTTCGGCGAAATCCGCCTAAAAGAACGACCCACATTGGTGTCTCGGTGCCGTGCACCGATCCTTGTGGGGAGATTTGCGATGGCCTTTCAAATTGAAGCGTTTCGGCTCGACGGCAAGGTGGCGCTGGTCACGGGCGCCGGAGCCGGGATCGGCCGCGGTATCGCGGAGTTGTTCGCATCAGCCGGCGCTGCCGTTGTCGTCAGCGACCTTCATCTGGACGGCGCCGAAGCGGTCGCCGCCAGCATCCGTGCCGATGGCGGCAGGGCAAGCGGGATCGCCTGCAACGTGGTGAAGGAAGAGGATCGGGCCGCAGCCGTGCAGCGCGCCCTCGACGATTTCGGGCGGCTCGATATCCTGGTCAACAATGCGGGTGGAGGTGGCCCCAAGCCGTTCGACATGCCCATGTCGGATTTCCACTGGGCCTATGATCTCAACGTCTTCTCGCTGTTCCACCTGTGCCAGCTTGCGGCTCCGCACATGGCCAAGGCAGGTGGCGGGGCCGTCCTGAACATCAGCTCGATGGCCGGCGAGAACAAGAACAAGCGCATGGCCTCCTACGCTTCGTCGAAGGCGGCGGTGAACCATCTGACCCGCAACATCGCCTTCGATCTGGGCCCGATGGGCATCCGCGTGAACGCGATCGCTCCGGGTGCGATCAAGACGCAGGCCCTTGAGAGCGTGCTGACGCCGGATATCGAGAAGGCAATGCTGAAGCACACGCCGCTCGGTCGCCTGGGTGAGGCCTCCGACATCGCCCACGCCGCACTCTATCTCTGTGCGCCCGCGTCACAATGGGTGAGCGGTCAGGTGCTCACCGTGTCTGGCGGCGGCGTCCAGGAACTGGACTGAGCCAGGATAGCCTCGGGGATCCACGACCATGAGCGCCCTTGTCCAATGGTTCGGCGTCGCCGAGTCCATCGGCATCTTCTCGTTCGGCGTGAACGCAGCAATGCTGGCGCACGCGCGGGGCTATTCCGCACTCGGGATCGTCCTTGTGACCGCCGCGAGCGCGATGGGCGGCAGCACCGTGCGCGATCTGCTGCTCGGGCCGGAGGCGCAGCCGTTTCTTTGGGCCAGGTCGCCGGCGCTGCTGCTCTCGACGCTCAGTGCCGCATGGCTGTTCGCGGTTCTCAATCCTGTGCAGCGGCTGATCAGCCGGCGGGACTATTGGATCAAGGAAACGGCTGAAGCCCTGGCCTTCGCTTCGCTGACGGCGCTCGGCGCTGCCAAAGCCACGAACCTGTTGGCGGCAGTGGTCCAGCCCAATGCCTGGGGATGGATCTCGCTACCCTTGCTGGCTGCCGTCGTCGGCATGATCGGCAGCACGGCCGGGCTGATCCTTCGAGACTTCCTACTGGGGCGGACGCCGACGATTCTGGAGAAGGGCGCCGGCCTCCTCGAGCCGGTGCTGGCTGCTGCGCTTGTCGTCGCGGTGCTGCTGGCGGCGGGTGTCTTCCAGTCCTTCGCCGTCCTGGCTGGGTTCCTCGTCGCGCTGGCCATCCGCGGGCGGCGCGTATGGCGCAACCGACCGAGCCTTGCAGGAGCCTTCGCATGAAGATCGCCTTCTTTTCCGCAAAGGCCTTCGAGCGCCAGGCCTTCGAGGCAGCGAACCGCCTGGCCGGGCACGATCTCATGTGGTTCGAAGAGCGTCTGCATGCGGGAACCGCACCCTTGGCGGCGGGCGCCGATGCGGTCTGCGTGTTCGTGAACGATCGGGTAGACGCCGACACCATTGGTCAGCTCGCAGCAACTGGCGTGCGCCTGATCCTGTGCCGGTCGGCGGGCTACAACCATGTCGACCTGGCGGCCGCAAAAGGTGCCGGGATCAGCGTGATGCGGGTGCCGGCCTATTCGCCAGAATCCGTCGCCGAGCATGCTGTCGGCATGGTGCTGTCGCTCGTCAGGAATCTGCACCACCAGCATAATCGGGTGCGGGTCGGCAACTTCTCGATGGACAACATCGCCGGCTGGACGCTGAGCGGGAAGACGGCCGGCATCGTCGGCACCGGGCACATCGGCCTTGCGATGGCCCGGATCCTGAATGGCTTCGGCTGCACCCTGCTCGGGGCCGACCCCTATCCCAACCCGGCCTGTCAGGCTCTGGGCATGCAGTATGTGCCGCGCGAAGCCCTGTTCGCCGAATCCGACATCATCATGCTGGCAGCCCCCCTGACCGACGACACGCGGCACATGGTCAATGCCGAGAGCCTTCGCGGCTTCAAGCGCGGATCCGTCCTCATCAATGTCAGCCGCGGCGCACTCATCGACACGGCGGCCGTGATCCCGGCACTGAAGTCGCTGGAAACGATCCATTATCTGGGGATCGACGTCTACGAGGAAGAGCAGGGCCTGTTCTTCGAGGACTGGACCGCGAAGATCGTCGACGACGACCAGCTGCAGCTGCTCACCACCTTCAAGAACTGCCTGATTACCCCGCACTCGGCCTGGCTGACGGCGGAGTCGCTGCGCGAGATCGCCGAGACAACTCTGTACAACGCGACCGGCTTCGCGCGCGGCCGCCCGGATCTTTCCAATGACGTTTCCCTGCCCGGCTGACGGGCGCAAACCGAGAAGGACCTGCGCATGAGCTTCGACGCACTCGCCGATTTCCGCATGGACGGCCACACTGTCATCATCACCGGCGGCGCCCAGAACATCGGGGCCGGCATTGCGAAGACCCTGTCGGGGGCCGGCGCGAAGGTGATGATCGCCGACCTGAACGGCGACAAGGCCGCCGCCACTGCCGCCGACATTGCGAAGGAAACGGGCAACGACTGCCGCGGCATGGCTTGCGACGTGACCGACAAGGCCGCGATCGACAGGCTGGTCGCGGAAACGGTGAAGGCCTTCGGCGGCATCTCGACGCTGGTGAACAATGTCGGCTGGGGCGGCCAGCAGCCCGACCCGTCGGCAATCCCGGAAGAGGAGTTCATCGCCTCCTACAAGCTGAACACCATCAGCGCCTACCGGATGAGCATGGCGTGCCTGCCGTATCTGGAGAAGGCGAAGAACGCGACCATCACCAACTCGGGCTCCTTCTCGTCGGCGACGCCGGCCTATGACATCCTGCCCTATGGCACCGCCAAGGCGGCGCTGAACCAGATGATGGTGTCGCTGGCCCACATGCTGGCCAAGAAGGTGCGGGTGAACAGCGTGCTGATCGGCTCGGTGATCACGGAGGGTTATGCCTCGGCCGGCATCTCGCAGGAACAGATCGACAAGCTGTCGCACCCCGATAACCTGACCGGCCGGGCTGGTTCGCCGCAGGATATCGGCAACGCCATGCTGTTCCTTTGCTCGCCCGCCAGCAGCTGGATCAGCGGCCAGATCATCAATGTCCACGGCGGCGGCAGCGTTGTCCGCCTGTTCGGGAAGTAAGGGCTGGTGCGATTGATATCCGCCCGGGCGCTCCCCGCCTTTGTCCTGGCACTGCTCCTGGCCGACCCTTCGGTCGGCCAGGACGGTGGAGGCTCGACCGGTGGCCCGGGGCCTGTCGGAACGGCTGATATCGCCGGGGCCACAATCGACGAAATTCAGATCACTGTCACAGGCGCAACAAGTGCCGAGGCAACGGAGGCCCTGCAGCAGCAGGTGCTGTCCCGACTGGGCTTCAAGACGGGCGATCCCTGGAGCGATCTGCTCGCCTCGCGCGGCCTCGATACGGTGCGGAGCCTACCCGGCGTGGCCGACGCCAGCCTGCGCGTTGACCGCGCGATCAATCCGCAGCGGATGACGGTGGCAGTAACGGTCACGGCTGGGACGGCCCCGGCTCCCGCGCCGGCCGTTCAGTTTCCGGTACTGCACCGCGGGGAGCGCAGCTATCTGAGGGTGCTGCTGAATGGTGGCCTCGGCCTTTTTAGCGACAGCAATCCTTGGTTCCGCAACCCCGAGACATTCACCCGCAACAATCCGCTGGTCCAAAATCCGGCTGTCGGCGCCAACACGGGAAAGCGTGCCAGCTGGACCGAGATGTATGCCGAATATGGCGTGGGCGGCGTCGCCCCACTGGGTGACAGCGACCTGTATGTATACGGCGCCGCCACCGTCACCACGGCGGTCTCGATCGGGCGCGACATCTACCGGGACGACACGCGCTCCTCGACAGATGTCGAGAAGCTCTATGCGGGCCTGCTCTATGCGCCCGAGCAGGGCCCCCGGATCAACCTGTCGGTCGGGCGGCAGAATTTCACCCTGAACGAAGGCTTCCTGGTCGGCCAGTACGGGGTTGGCTCGATGTTCAATGCCGGCCCGCGACCGGGGATCTATCTTGCGCCCCGCACGACGCAGGACATGTCGGCATTGCTCACGGTCAAGGCAGGCAAACTCAGATGGACAAGCTTCTATCTTGATCCGAACGAATATGAGCCGATCGAAAGCAACACTAGGCTTGCCGGCACCAATCTCAAATACGCTGTCACCAAATCAACGTCGTTCGACATGAGCTACATCGCCATCGTCAATTCCGACGGCAAGGTGGCGACGCCGAACGGCCCGGCCCGAGGGCGCGAGGGCATACAGACGCTGTCCGGGCATCTGCGCTGGGCAGATGCTGATGTGCTGCCGGGGCTGTGGATCGATGGCGAACTCGCGCACCAATGGAACAGCAACTACGCGATGAACGCCTGGGCTGGCTATGGGCTGTTCGGCTATCTTGCACGCGATGTGCCGTGGACGCCAAGCGTCTCCTACCGCTTCTCATCCCATTCCGGCGATGATCCCGGCACAGAGCGCTTCGAGCGCTTCGATCCGTTGTTCAGCGGCGGTCTTGGCGAGTGGTTGCAGGGAATCACGATCAACAAGGCTCTGACGGCGGCCAATCGCCAGGGCCACCGCATTCGCACCAATGTCGCGCCGAACCCGCGCCTCAACCTGACGCTTGACCTGTTCTTCCTCCGGGCCAACCTGTTGAACAACCGCGGCGGCAACCCGGCCCTGGCACAGTTGCAGTCCCGCGATCTTGGCCGCGAAGTTCAGTTCGTGACGCGTTGGGCGATCTCGCGGAACGTCTATTTTGTTGGCGTCGCCTCGCACGCAATTCCGGGCAAGGCCATTCGCCTTGCGACGCCCGATGCAGCGCGCCCGTGGTCGTCGCTCCAGGCGCAATTCTACTTCAACCTCTGATGCGAAAGGTCTCCACATGACGGGATATGGGTCACTCGGCTTCAACGGCAAATCCCTGCTGATCACCGGTGGCAGCCAGGGCATCGGCGCTGCAACCGCCCGCCTTGCTGCCAGCCGGGGCGCCAAGGTGATGATCGCCTCGCCCGATGCCGACAGGCTAGCAGTCGTTGCAGAGGACATCCGCAGTGAAGGCGGCATCTGCGAATGGACCGTTTGCGACGTCACTGACAGCGCGCAAATCGATGCCATGGTTGCGCACACTGTTGCGGTATTTGGCAGACTGGACCTCGCCTATAACAACGCGGGCATTTCCCATGAGCCAATGATGCCGCACGAGGTGGATGATGCATTCTTCGACCGCATCATGGCCATCAATGTTCGCGGTGTTTTCGCCTGCGCCAGGGCTGAAGTCCACCAATTCATGGCCCAGAATAGCGGCGGCACCATTGTCAACACGGGCTCTATGGCGGGTATTGCCGGGGTGGGCACGATGGCGCCCTATTCTACAAGCAAGCATGCCGTCGCCGGCCTGACGAAGTCGTTGGCACTTGCCTATGGCCATCTAGGCATCCGCTGCAACTTCCATGGGCCTGGTGCCACGGAAACGCCAATGTACGATCAATCCGTTACCGATGTGATGGCCTTCCGGAAGGTCCACCCCGACCTGCCCGTGCTTTCCAAGATCAAGGGGCCACTGGGTCGAAACCAGACTGCCGAGGAACAGGCCGAGGTCGCCTGCTTCCTGCTGTCGGATGCTTCCTCGGCAATGACAGGTGCCATCGTCATCGCCGATTGCGGCGCAACGGCATACTGAGTGTCTGGGTGGCTGCAACAAGCAGCGCCCGCCCCTGGACGACCCTCCAGGCCTCCGCATTCTGGAACTTCTAGGAGCCCGCCAGTGGAAGATCTCTCGGCACCGCTCGCTGTCCTCTATGGGCTGCTGTTCACGCTCGTCGGCCCGATCAAGGCGATCCCGACATTCCATGCCCTGACAGCCGGCGTGGAGGCGAAGGCCCGCACCCAGCTTGCCTTCAAGGCCTCTGTCCTTGGCGCACTCGGCATTGCTGTGGCGGCCTTCATGGGCCTCGCGTTGGTGTCCAAGTACGGGGTGTCCAAGGAGGCGCTTGGCACGGCAGCCGGGCTGGTGCTCGCCATTGTCGGCATCATGCCGCTCATCGGGCTGGACCTGAAGGGAGCCGGCCCGAAGGCGACCCCCGACGCCATGTCGCTCGCCTTCCCGATCCTGTTGCCGCCCTATGCTTTCGGCCTCATCCTGCTTTTCGGTCTCTACCTCCCGACCACCGAAGGCCGTTTCGGGATCATCCTTGTGGGCGCCGTCATCATGGCCATGAATGCCGTCGCCATGATCCTCGCCGGCCCCTTCATGAAGCATGTGGGCATGACACCGCTGCGCATGTTCGGCGCGGTCTTCGGCATCCTGCAGCTGGGGCTGGGCGTGCAGATGATGTTCTGGGGGATTTCCACCGCCTTCCAGGGCGCGGCCTGACATGACCATCACGTCTGAAGGTGCCCATGGTTCAGGCTCCCTGTTGAGGGGCAGCGTGATCACCGGATTGGCGAACGCCGCGATCAACGGCGCAATCCAGGCCTACCTGCTGCGGAACACCGATGCCGTTGCGGTGACGGAAGGCCTGTGGGCGATCTCCCTCCACAGCCTGGCGGGCAAGGCAATCATGATGGCAACGCTTCTTGCCATGATCCTGACCCTCGTCGGCCACCTGCAATGGAAGGGCGAGAAGCGTCCGTTCTGGCCGACCGTTGCCTGGCTCTCGGTGAAGCACGGCCTTCTTGCATTTGTCCTGCTCGCGATCCCGAGCCTGCTTTGGCACCAGCTTGTCGGCAACATCCAAGTCGGCGTTGGGGCGGCAGTCGCTATCCTTGGGGCAATCGCCGGCCTGGTCGCTGGCGCAACCCACGCCATGACCCACATTGCGCTCGCCCGCGCAGCGGCTGAGTTCCAGTCGGCCGGCAAATCCCGATGAAGTCCAGTCCAGAGGTGAATTCATGATGACCCATCTGCACCGCTCGCTTGTCACGCTGGCGTTGGTCGCTGTGGCGACACCATCGTCTGCCCAGTCCAGCCGGGACGATGACCTGACCGATGCCACCTGCGCGGACTATATCGGCGCCCTCAAGCGCGCCAACCCGGGCAAGACGCCGACCGAAGCGGAGGCCCGCGCCGCGCGGACCGCACAGGATGCGTTGGTCGACATCGCCGTATGGGCGCACGGCTACCAGAGCGGCCGGGCAGGCCCCAACGCCCAGCTGCTGCCTTTCGACAACGCCTTCATCGAGTCCCATGTCGTGCGCCTTGCCCGTCAGTGTGAGGCGAAAAGCCCGGACGGCAAGATGCCCATTGCCGACATCATCAGGACCTTCTGACATGCGCCTGTTCGCCCCGCTGCTGGTGGCCGCCTTGCTGCTGCCCCTCGCATCTGCCGACGCGCAGGATCGGCGCTACGACCGCGATCGCCACGACCGCTGGGAGGAGCGCCGGGAAAATCGCCGCGACGCGCGCCGCACCAGCATCATCGCAGGCGCTGTCGCCGCCGGTGTCACCTCTGCCGCGAAGAAGAATGAGGCCGAACAGCGCTACGAGGAATGCGTGCTGGAATCCGGCTACGACCGTTACTGCGAAGAACGGCTCGACTATGAGAGGCGCGAGGCAAGGCGCGCCGGCCACCGTGCAAGCGTGGTCGCCGGAGGCGCCGCATACGCAATCGTCCGGGACTGACGGCGCGGCAATCTAGACCCAGTCCAGTAAGAGGTCGGCTTGGGTGGATTTCCGACCTTCGCCTGCCGGTTCGCTTTCGGCCCCGGAGCGGACCCACAGAGGGCTTCTCTCGAGACGTTTCGGTGAGACGGATCCGCGAATTTCTGACTGCTTTCAACAACTCTCAAACGCCGAGTAGGCAATTCAAGTCGTTGAAAAGTATGTAGAAAGAGAATTCGATCGGGATCACCACTTGTCCGGGGTGCCGCGCTGGCCCCCAGAGGTCGTCCGTGGCTTTCCCCTTTCGCTTGGGCTGTGTGGCGTTGCCGCTGGGTGGTTGCTGCAATAGAGATGCCGGCCATGGCACGGATCGGGGTCGTCCAGCTCGCACGTATCGCAGGGGTTTCCGCCTCCACCGTGTCGCGCGCCCTTGCCGGCGCCCCCGGAATCTCGGCCGACACCCGCGCCCGCATCTCGAATCTTGCCGTTCAGCATGGCTTCCGCCTGAACCAGACGGCCCGGGCCTTCCGTCGCGGGCAGACCGGCACGATTGGCCTCGTCCTGCCGCTGGGTCATGGGGAAACCCAGCATCTGTCCGACCCCTTCTTCATGTCGATCATCGGCCATCTTGCCGATGCCCTCACCGAACGCGGGCTCGAGCTTCTGCTTAGCCGCATCATCCCCACAGATGGCAGCTGGCTCGACCGGATCCTGTCGTCCGGGCGGATTGATGGCGCAATCGTGATCGGCCAGTCCAACCAGTCAGATGTTATCGAGCGGGCAGCCCGCGCCGGCGCACCCGTCGTGGTCTGGGGCGCCTATCGCCCGGGCATGGCCCAGATCACGGTCGGCACCGACAATGTCGAAGGCGGGCGGCTGGCCGGCCACCACCTGCTGGCCCGAGGGCGGCACAACCTGCTGTTCGTCGGAAATCCGCAAGTGCCCGAGTTTGCAGACCGCTTCACCGGCCTTGGCGAGGCCGTAGCCGGGTCCGGCGCAAGGCTCGATCTGCTGCCGCTCGACCTGACCGCTGCCGAAGCCGAGGCCGGTATGCGGGCCCATCTGGCCCATCATGCAGCCCCCGACGGCGTCTTCGCAGCGTCCGACGTGATTGCGATCGGCGTGATCCGCGCGCTCGTGGCCCAGGGGCTTGCCGTTCCGTCTGCCGTGTCGGTTGTCGGCTACGACGATGTTTCGATCGCGCAGCACAGCCAGCCCCCGCTGACGACCATCCGGCAGGATGTCGCCCAGGGCGTTCGCCACCTCGTCGATCTGCTTCTGCGCCAGCTGGCTGGAGAGACCGTTCAATCGATTCGAATGCAGCCCGAACTCATCGTCCGCGAATCGAGCTGATCTCAGGCAGGCTGGTCGGGCCGTCCAACCTTCACCGCCATGGTCGCAACGGCCGCCAGCACCATCATGCAGCCCGCCAGCACAAGCACATTGGCCGGCTTCCCGCCCAGCAGCGGCTCATAGATCAGCGGCAGGGTCAGGGTCTGGATCAGCATGGGGATCACGATGAACATGTTGAAGATGCCCATATAGACTCCGTTGCGTTCGGGCGGGATTGCGCCGGCCAGCATCACATAGGGGTTGCCCATCAGGCTGGCCCAGCCAAGCCCTATGCCGATCATGGCAAGGAACATCAGCGGCACGGACTGCATCTGGGTCAGCGCGATCATCGAAAGGCCCGAACAGGCAACCGCAAAGGCGTGCACGGGGCGCGCCCCGATCCGCCGGGTGAAGGGCACCATTGCAAAGGCGGCCACAAAGGCGATGAAATTGTAGAACCCGCCAAGCTGCCCGTTCAGCAGCACGGTTTCCCGGAATGCGGCACTGTCGGCCTCGACATCGCCATACAGCCGCTCGGCAAGCGCAAACACGATATACTGCCAGTAACAGAACATCGCATACCACTGGAACAGCATCGGCCAGGCCAGCTGGCGCATCACCTTCGGCATCGTCACGAAAGCGTCCTTCAGCTCCACGAACGTGCCCTTCGCCGAAAGTGGCCGCTCTGCAAGTGCCGCGCGCTCGGCGTCGGTCAGCGGCAATTCGGGCACCCGCCAGATCGAGTAGAGGATGGTGGTGATCGACAGCACGGACCCGATCAGGAAAGCGATCCGCGTGGTCTCCGGAATCCCGTTTTCCCCCAGTGCATCCCGATTGAACCCCCACCAGACCAGCAGCGACGGGGTCAGGTAGGACAGCGTCTGGGCAAGCCCGGTGAACGAGGCCTGGGTCAGGAACCCCAGCGGGCGCTGCGCCGGCGCCATCCGGTCGGCAACATAGGCGCGATAGGGCTCCATGGTGATGTTGTTGGCCGCATCCAGGATCCAAAGCAGGCTGACCGCCATCCACAATGCAGCGCTCAGCGGCATCAGAAACAGCGAAACGCTGCACAGCACGGCGCCAACCAGGAAATAGGGGGTCCGCCGCCCCAGCCGGCTGCTTGTCCGGTCGCTCATCGCGCCGACGATCGGCTGCACGATCAGGCCAGTGATCGGGCCGGCCAGCCACAAAAGCGGCATCGTTTCCTTGTCGGCGCCCAGAAAGCCATAAATCGGCCCCATGTTCGATTGCTGCAGGCCAAAGCTGAACTGCAAACCCAGGAATCCCAGGTTCATCTGCAGGATGCGCAGCGCCGAAAGCCTTGGCGGCCCCATCTGTGCCATGTTCCGTCCTCCCCGCGCCATTTGGCTGCTTCCTATTCGATAATCCATGTTTCATCATTGCGCAAACGTTTGCGAAAAAGACTTGCAAACGTTTGCGTGACGATTTAGTCCGCAGTCAAACGGTCACAAAGCGCCGTCATTTGGGGAGATGATGATGTCCAGAAAAGCCCTTCTGCTTGCCTCCTGCCTGCTGTCCTTCGCAACCGGCGCGCAGGCCCAGTCCGCACCCGAAGCCGCAGCTGCCGACGAAGCCGAGGACATCGTCGTCACCGCCGTCGCCCGCGGGCAGGACCGCCTCTCCACCTCGGTCTCCACCAGCTCGCTGTCGGCCGACGACCTGCTGAAGGCTTCGCCCCGCTCGGCGGCCGAGCTGTTCCGCTCGCTTCCCGGCATTCGCTCCGAAAGCTCGGGCGGCGAAGGCAACGCCAACATCGCCGTCCGCGGCCTGCCGGTCGCCTCCGGCGGCGCCAAGTTCCTGCAGCTCCAGGAAGACGGCCTGCCGATCCTCGAATTCGGCGACATCACCTTCGGCAACGCCGACATCTTCCTGCGCGCCGATTTCAACGTGGCGCGCGCCGAAGCCGTCCGCGGCGGCTCGGCCTCCACCTTCGCTTCCAATTCGCCCGGCGGCGTGATCAACTTCATCTCCAACACAGGCGAGACCGAAGGCGGAGCCGTCCAGGCGTCTGCCGGCCTCGATTACGACGAGTACCGGATCGACTTCCGCTACGGCGGCAGCCTGTCCGAAAACACCCGCTTCCACTTCGGCGGCTTCTACCGCCAGGGCGAAGGCCCGCGGCCGGCTGGCTACCAGGCAACCCGCGGCGGCCAGCTGAAGTTCAACCTCACCCGCGAGTTCGAGGGCGGCTATGTCCGTGTCTATGGCAAATATCTCGACGACCGCGCCATCGGCTACCTGCCCAACCCGGTCCGCGTGATCGGGTCCAACGGATCGCCCCGCTACAACAATGTGGCAAACTTCAGCCTCAACTCCGACACGCTGCACAGCCGCAACTTCAACCGCAACATCACGCTCGATGGCGCAAACAACCCAACCACAACCGACATCCGCGACGGCATGCGCCCGCTGGTGAAGTCGGTCGGCCTCGAGGCCGTCTTCGATCTCGGCGGCGGCTGGGAAGTGCAGGAGCGCTTCCGCTTCTCCGACATCTCCGGCAGCTTCACCTCGCCCTTCCCGGCAAATGTCGACACCGCCTCCAGCATCCTCACCGCACTCGGCGGCACCGGTTCAACGCTTAGCTATGCCAATGGCCCCAACGCAGGCCAGGTCATCGCCAACCCCGCGCTGCTCAACGGCAACGGCCTTGCAGCCCAGATCGTCCTGTTCGACACCCGCCTCAACAGCCTCGACAATGTCACCAACGATCTGCGCCTCACCCGCGATTTCGCGGTCGGCGGTGGCGACCTCTCGGTGACGGCCGGCTGGTATTTCTCCAACCAGACCATCGACACCGACTGGCTCTGGACCTCGCAGCTGATGGAAGTCGTCGGCGGCGGCAACGCAGCCCTTCTGGATATCACCCGCGCCGACGGAACCCCCGTCACCCAGGGCGGCTTCTACGGCTTCGGCGCTGCCTTCTTCGGCAACTGCTGCCGCCGCAGCTACGATCTCCAGTACCGCACCAACGCGCCCTTCGTCGCCTTCAACTGGGACAGCGGCGCCCTAACCCTCGATGCCAGCTTCCGCTACGATTTCGGCCGCGCCAGCGGCAGCGTGACGGGCGCAGACCTGGGCGGCGGACGCGTCGGCGTCACCAGCTTCGATTTCGATGGCAACGGCGTCATTTCCGAAGCCGAGGGCCGCACCTCGATCCTGCCGCTCGGCAGCCCCGCCCCGGTCGATTACGACTACAAGTATCTCTCCTACTCGCTCGGCGCCAACTACCGCATCAGCGATGGGCTCGCCGTCTTCGCCCGCTACAGCCGGGGCGCCCGCGCCAACGCGGACCGCCTCACCTTCGGCCCTGCAATTGCGTCCGATGGCAGCCTCGTCGATGGCGGCGCCGCCGTCGACTTCGTCCGCCAGGCCGAAGCCGGCGTGAAGTTCCGCTCCGGTGCCGCTTTCGCCAACGGCACCCTGTTCCTCGCCCGCACCGAAGAGCAGAATTTCGAAGCCACGACCCAGCGCTTCTTCGACCGCGAGTATGAGGCCTGGGGGCTGGAGGCCGAAGGCGGCGTGCGCTTCGGCAATTTCAGCGGCACCGGCAGCATCACCTTCACCAAGGCCGAGATCAGCAAGGACGCAATCGATCCGACCGTCGAGGGCAACCGCCCCCGCCGCCAGGCCGAGTTCGTCTACCAGCTGACCCCGCAGTACGAGACCGAGCTGTTCACCGCCGGCGCAAGCCTGATCGGCACCACCGACAGCTACGCGCAGGACAACAACCAGCTCGTGCTGCCGGCCTATGCGATCGTGAACGCCTTCTTCCAGATCCGGCCGATCGATCGGGTCCAGCTCTCGATCAACGCGAACAACCTCTTCAACCGCACCGGCATCACCGAGGCGGAAGAGGGCACGATCCCGGCAAGCGGCATCGTGCGCGCCCGCTCGATCAACGGCCGCACAATTTCGGCCGCCGTCCGCTTCGACTTCTGAACCAGCAGGAGGCGGGCATCCAGACGGCGATCCAACCCGGGCGTCTCGAAGCCGGTCTCCCGCTTGCGTGGCGGCCCGCCCCCAACCCGGGGCGGGCCCTTCCCGCGCTTCCAACCCTTGCGCCAGCCGGCCTCGACCACCCGCTCCCCGGTCATGTGCTATGGGATCACTGGCCGGTCCAGGCCAATGACGGCGGCATCGCCTATGTTGCCAGCGGCCAGCTCGGCATCTTCCTGTCCGCCCCCCGCCGCGAAGACCCGGACCAGCGCCACGCCGAAGCCCGGCTGCGGCTGA
>JBGTBK010000085.1:0-2303 GCA_041749355.1 Sandaracinobacter sp.
CGCGGGCGCGGGGCGCAGCAGCATCAGGGCGCCGACGGCGGCCAGCGCGAGGGCGAGCAGGATCAGGGGAAGGCGCGATGCCTTGGGGCTGGCGGGTTGCTGGCTGTTCATGGGGTGCACATATCGTCTATCGCAGGCCGATGCGAGAGATGCGACGCCATGGGCTGCTGCTGCGGCCCGCGGCCTGGTGCAGGGATGATCCGATGCGAAACGGTGCAGAGTGGCTGAGACGCCTGATGGTTGTGGCCTTGCTGGGGCTTGCGGGCCCGGTGGCCGCGCAGTTTTCCGATGGCTACAATTTCCTGAAGGCCGTGAAGGAGCGCGACGTTCTGAAGGCCAAGGGGCTTATCGACAAGCCCGGCAGCACGATCGTGAACGCGCGCGACGGGGACACGGGCGAGACGGCGCTGATGATTGCGATCAAGCGGCGCGACACGCCCTGGATGGGGTTCCTGCTGCAGAATGGGGCCGACCCGAACCTGAAGGACGCGGAAGGCAACACGCCGCTGATCGTGGCGGCGATGAACGCCTTTCCCGACGGGGTGCGGGTGATGCTGGCAGCCAAGGCGCAGGTGGACGGCAGCAACGGGCGGGGCGAGACGGCACTGATCAAGGCGGTGCAGATGCGCGATGCGACTTCGGTGCAGTTCCTGCTGCAGGCGGGCGCCGATCCTGACCGCACCGACAATCTGGCCGGGCTTTCGGCGCGGGACTATGCCGCGCGCGACATTCGCAGCGGGCCGATCGCCAAGGCCCTTGCCGAGGCACCGAAGAAGGGTGCGACAAAGGCCATGGGGCCGAGCCTGTAGCCGATGGCGTCTTCGCGGCAGCTTCTGGCGATGGACCGGCCCGGTGTGCGGGTGCAGACGCTGGTGCTGCTGCGCTGGAGCGCGATCGCCGGGCAACTTCTGGCGCTGCTGATCGTGGGGATCGGGCTTGGCTATCCCATTCCCTGGGCGCCTGCGCTTGCAGCAATCGGGGCTTCGGTTTCGCTGAACCTGGCGCTGAGTGCGCTGTACCGCTGGGGCGACCGGATCGACGGCAAGGGGGCGCTGGTTCACCTGGGCTATGACCTGGTGCAGCTGGGGGTGCTTCTGTACCTGACCGGCGGGCTGGCGAACCCCTTTGCGCTGCTGTTGCTGGTGCCGGTGACGATTTCGGCGACGCTGCTGTCGGCGCGGGCGACGATCGTGCTGGTGGTGGCGGCGCTTGGGCTGCTGGGCGGCCTGTGGCACTGGCATCTGCCGCTGCCCTGGGTGGAGGGGCATTCGCTGGAACTGCCGGCCACCTATCGGCTGGGGATCCTGATCGCGATTGCGCTGGGGATGATCTTCCTGACCTTCTACGCCTGGCAGGTGTCGGCCGAGGGGCGGCGGCGGCAGGCAGCGCTGGTGGCGACACAGGCGGCGCTGGACCGGGAAACGCGGATGGGAGCGCTGGGATCGCTGGCAGCGGCAGCGGCGCACGAGCTTGGCGGGCCGCTGGGGACGATCACGCTGATTGCGCGCGATCTGACCGACGTGCTGGGCGATGATCCGGCGCTTGGGGCCGATGTTCACCTGCTGCAGCAGGAGGCGCGGCGGTGCCGCGACATTTTGACCGGAATCTCGGAACGGGCGGAAGCCGAGGACCCGTTTCCCGAACTTGCCCTGCCGGTTCTGCTGCGCGAGGTGGTGGACCTGTACGAGCCGACGCGGGTGCCGGTGGAACTGCGGATGGAGTGGGGGATGGGCAGCGGGCCCGTCATTCGGCGTTCCCCTGAAATCCTGCATGGTTTGAGCAACATACTTGGCAATGCGCTGCGCCACGCGGAGTCGAAGGTGTGGCTGGATGCGGGGGAAACACCCTCTGATCTGTGGCTTGCGGTGACCGATGACGGGGCCGGATTCCCGGCCGATCTGCTGCCGAAACTGGGCGAACCCTTCCTTGGGCCGAGCGTTTCGGGGTCGGGTTCGACGGGCCTTGGCGTGTTCATTGCAACCACCTTGCTGGAGCGGACGGGGGGTCGGCTGACCTTCATGAACCTGCCAGAAGGGGGAGCGCGGGTGGAATTGCGCTGGTGGCGTGCCGATATCGAGATCCTGGACGCGCGGCCGTTCCAGGAAGGGACGCCCGCCACTGAAGGATTGGCATGATGCTTATGGTCGATACGGTTTCCGGTTCTGCAGGCTCCCCCGAGCCTTCGGCAGGGGGTGCGGCGGTTGCAGCCGGCGGGTTGGGCACGCTGCTGCTGGCGGATGACGACAACAGCTTCCGGCAGCGGCTTGCAGTGACGCTGGGCCGCCGGGGCTTTGACGTGCGGG
>JBGTBK010000086.1:0-5782 GCA_041749355.1 Sandaracinobacter sp.
CGCCTCGTCGATCCCATCCCCTTCATGCCCGGCGCGCAGATCCCGCTTGGCGACGGCCTGCTCACACTCGCCCCCGGCACAGGCCGCACCGCGCAGCGGGAGGGCGACACCCTGTTCGTGCCCGGCACGGCCACCCTGTTCGAAGGCCGCGTCCACCGCTGGCTGAAAGCCGAAGCGCTGCGAACGCTGGAGCCGCCCACGCGTGCGCTTGCAGCAAGGCTCGGTCGGCCGGTCTCCACCGTCACCGTCGGCGACACTCGCAGCCGCTGGGGCAGCTGCGCGTCGGCGCCCGACAGCCAGGGCGCACGGATCGCCTACAGCTGGCGGCTGGTCCTCGCCCCCACCCATGTGCAGCACTCCGTGATCGCGCACGAAGTCGCCCATCTCGTCGAACCGAACCACAGCCGGCGCTTCTGGGAGCTGGCAACCGAGCTTCTGGGGGGGTCACACGCGCCGGCCCGGAACTGGCTCAAGCAGAACGGGCCAATGCTCCACGGCATAGGCACCCGCTGACGGCAATTCAGGCCGCCCTGCGCGCCTTCCAGTTGCGCCAGTGCGCAGCCGCCACCACAAGGCCACCCACAACCGTCAAAAGCTGCTCTTGCGGGCCCAGCCCGTGCGAAAGCGCGCCGCCAGCCATCAACAGGAAGCCGCCAAGCGCCAGCTTCCAGGGCAAGCCGTCGCCATGTGCCTCCATTCCGCGCCACAGCGCATACACGGAAAAGGGTGCCGCCAGACCAAGCAGGGCCCAATGCACCCAGCCCGGGCCGTGCAGCAGGTCGCCCGCGACCCCCGAAACAGCCGGCGCAAGACCAAGCCCTAGAGGCAGCAGCAGACAGTGCAGCAGGCACAGGCTCGAGAGCGCCGCTGCCGCGCCGTCCAGGGTGCCTTCCCTCTCCATGTCCTGGTCCATCATGCGGTCGCCACTGTCCCGACCCGCCCTCGAGTCGAGAATGTGATAATGTAACATCTTGAGTGGGTCAACCTGCCTCGGGCGTCAGCCCGCAAGCCCCGGGTACAGAATCGTGTCGCGCGGCGGATCCGAAAATTCGGGATAGTCGGTGGTATAGTGAAGCCCCCGGCTTTCCTTGCGCGCCTGCGCCGAGCGCACGATCAGGTCGGCCACTTCCACCAGGTTCCGAAGCTCCAGCAGGTCGGGTGTCACGCGGAAATTGCCATAATAGTCGGCGATCTCCTGCCTCAGCAGCGCCACCCGGTGCGCCGCCCGCTCCAGCCGCCGGTCGGTGCGGACGATGCCGACATAGTCCCACATGAACCGCCTGAGCTCGTCCCAATTGTGGGTCACCACCACTTCCTCGTCCGAACTCGTCACCCGGCTTTCGTCCCAGGGCAGCACTTCGGCGGGTGGCGGCGTTTCGTCGAAGCTGGCAAGGATCGCATCGGCCGCGCCTGCGCCAAACACCAGGCACTCCAGCAGGCTGTTCGAAGCAAGCCGGTTTGCGCCATGCAGCCCCGACTGGGTCACCTCGCCCACGGCATAAAGGCCCGGCAGGTCGGTCCGCCCTTCCAGGTCCACCAGCACACCGCCGCAGCTGTAGTGCGCGGCCGGCACCACCGGGATCGGCTGGTGCACGGGGTCGATCCCCAGCTCGCGCAACCGCTTCACGATGGTCGGGAAATGCTGCTCGATGAACGCCTCGCCCAGATGGGTCATGTCCAGCAGCACATGCGGCAGGCCCAGCCGCTTCATCTCCGCATCGATCGCGCGCGCCACCACGTCGCGCGGCGCCAGTTCCAGACGCTCATCATGGTTCGCCATGAACGCCGTGCCATCAGGCAGCCGGAGGATTCCCCCCTCACCCCGCACGGCTTCCGTGATCAGAAAGTTCTTCACCTGCGTGTGGTACAGGCAGGTGGGGTGGAACTGGTTGAATTCCATGTTGGAAACCCGGCACCCCGCGCGCCAGGCCATGGCGATCCCGTCGCCCGTGGATCCATCCGGGTTGGTCGAAAAGCGATACACCCGACTCGCCCCGCCGGTCGCCAGCACAACAGCCCGCCCCAACAGCCGCCGCACCCGCCCGCTCTCGCGGTCCAGCGCATAAAGGCCCATGGCCCGACGCCCGGCAAAGCCCCGGCCAACCGCATGGCGCTCGGTGATGATGTCGATTGCCACCTGCCCGGCAAGGAAGCGGATATTGGGCTGCGCCAGCGCCGCCTTCTCCAGCGCCTTCTGCACCGCCCAGCCGGTCGCATCGTCCACATGCACGATCCGCCGCGCCGAATGCCCGCCCTCGCGGGTCAGGTGCCAGCGCTCCGAAACCGTCTCGCCGGGGTTGAACGGCACGCCAAGCGCCGCCAGCCGCTCGATGGCAGGGCCAGCATTCTCCACCACATGTTCAACCGTGCGCTGGTCGTTCAACCCGGCGCCCGCCACCATCGTGTCCTCGATATGGCTCTCGAAAGTGTCACCTGCATCCAGAACGGCAGCTATCCCGCCCTGCGCCCAGCTGGTCGATCCGGCCGAAATGTCGGCCTTCGAAAGCACAAGCACCTGCCGCCCGGCCGCCGCCAGGTTCAGCGCAGTGGTCAGCCCAGCCGCGCCCGAGCCGACAACGATCACATCGGCCTCGATCAGCTCGGCCATCCTATCCCCCGTTCAAGGGCGTGCCCGTCAGCTCGAGGAACACATCCTCGAGATCGGCCTCCCGAGTTGTCACGTCCACCACGCTCAGCCCGGCTGCCTGCAGCCGCGCCAGAATTGCACCCGCCTGAACCGTCGTCTTGTCATACAGGATGTCCAGCCGCCGGCTGTCCAGCAGCTCCACCCGCGTCACACCCTCGACGCTCGGCACGGTCGCCACATCATCCGCCACCGTCACCTGTACCCACTTCTCGCGCGCCTGCGCCAGCAGGCTCTTCGTGTCGCTGTCGGCAACGATCCGGCCATGGTTCACGATCGCGATCCGGTCGCACAGCTCCTCGGCCTCTTCCAGATAGTGGGTCGTCAGAACAACCGTCGTGCCGGCCGCATGCAGCTCGCGCACATAGGCCCACAGCATCTGCCTGAGCTCGATGTCCACGCCCGCCGTCGGCTCGTCCAGGATCACCACCGGCGGGTTGTGCACCAGCGCCTTGGCGATCAGCAGCCGCCGCTTCATGCCGCCAGACAAGGTGCGCGAATAGGCGTGCGCCTTGTCTGCCAGCCGAACCTTCTCCAGCAGCTCCATCGTTCGCCGCTGCGCCTTCGGCACCCCGAACAGCCCGGCCTGCAGCTCCAGCGTCTCGAACGGCGTGAAGAAAGCGTCGAACAGCAGCTCCTGCGGCACCACGCCAAGGCTCGCCTTGGCGTTGCGCGGATGCCGGTCGATGTCGAACCCCCACACCTCCGCCGTGCCACCGGTCTTCACCACAAGGCCGGCAAGGATGTTGATCAGCGTCGACTTGCCGGCCCCGTTCGGCCCCAGCAGCCCGAACATGGATCCGCGCGGAATCTCCAGCGAAATGCCGTCCAGCGCCCGCTTACCGCCGGCATAGACCTTCTCCAGCCCCTGAAGCCGGATTGCGGGCGCCTGAGACCCGCTCACGCGAGCTGCCGAACGTCGGTCAGCCGACCCGTAACCGCCGCCGCCGCCGCCATCGCCGGGCTCATCAGGTGCGTTCGCGCGCCAGGCCCCTGCCGGCCCACGAAATTCCGGTTCGAGGTGGAGGCACAGCGTTCGCCGGCCGGCACCTTGTCCGGGTTCATCCCCAGGCACATCGAACAGCCGGGCTCCCGCCACTCAAAGCCGGCCTCGGCAAAAATCTGGTCCAGCCCCTCGGCCTCGGCCTGCCGCTTCACCAGGCCAGACCCCGGCACCACCAGCGCCTGCCGCACATTCGCAGCGACCCGGCGGCCCTTCACGATCTCGGCCGCCACCCGCAGATCCTCGATCCGGCTGTTGGTGCAGCTGCCGATGAAGATGTTCTCGACGGCCACATCCTCCAGCCGCATGCCGGGCTCCAGCCCCATATAGGCCAGAGACTTGGCTGCCGCCTCGCGCTTCGACGCATCGGCAAAGCTGTCTGGCGCCGGCACCACGCCCGTCACGGCCACCACATCCTCCGGCGAAGTTCCCCACGTCACCAGCGGGGCAATCGCGCTGCCGTCGATCACCACCTCGCGGTCGAAATGCGCGCCCGGGTCGCTCGGCAGCTGCCGCCACCACTCCAGCGCAGCCGCCAGCTCCGCGCCCTTCGGCGCCCGCGGCCGGCCCGTCACATAATCGAAGGTCTTGCTGTCCGGCGCCACCAGCCCCGCCCGCGCGCCCGCCTCGATCGACATGTTGCAGAGCGTCATGCGCCCTTCCATGCTCAAGGCCTCGATCACCGAACCCCGGAACTCGATCACCGATCCCGTGCCGCCCGCAGTCCCGATCGCGCCGATCACTGCCAGCGCCACATCCTTGGCGCTGATCGAAAAGCCCAGCGATCCCGTCACCGTCACCGCGAAATTGCCGCTCTTCTTCAGCTGCAGGGTCGAAGTCGCGAACACATGCTCCACTTCCGACGTGCCGATCCCGAAGGCCAGCGCCCCGAACGCCCCATGGGTCGACGTATGGCTGTCGCCGCACACGATGGTCAGCCCCGGCAAGGTGAAGCCCTGTTCCGGCCCGATCACATGCACGATGCCCTGCTCGGGCGCGTCAATCTCCAGATATTCGATCCCGAACTCGGCGCAGTTGGTCTTCAGCAAGGCCAGCTGCTGCGCCGATTCCGGGTCCAGGATCGGCAGCCGCCGGTCGGTCGTCGGCACATTATGGTCAGGCACCGCCAGCGTCAGATCGGGCCGCCGCACCCGCCGCCCGGCAACGCGCAGCCCCTCAAACGCCTGTGGGCTGGTCACCTCATGCACCAAATGCCGGTCGATGTAGATCAGGCAAGTGCCGTCGTCCTGCTGGTGAACCAGGTGATTGTCCCAGATCTTGTCGAACAGGGTGCGTGCTTTGGCCATGATCTCTATGCCGTTTGACTGGATGCCTGAGGTGAAAGCGCGGAGACTTATTCGTCTCCGCCCGCCTGCGGACCGGTCTTCTCGGTGATGCGGGCAGCCTTGCCGCGCAGACCGCGCAGGTAATAGAGCTTCGCCCGGCGCACGTCGCCGCGACGGATCAGCTCGATCGACACCAGGCGGGGCGAATGCAGCGGGAAAATGCGCTCCACGCCCTCGCCGTACGAGATCTTGCGCACGGTGAAGGAGGAGTTGATGCCGGCATTCTTGCGCGAGATGCACACGCCCTCGAAGGCCTGCACGCGCTCGCGGTCGCCTTCGACCACCTTCACGTTGACCTTCACGGTATCGCCCGGCGCGAAGTCCGGATTCTTGCGCAACGCGGCGGCCTTATCGACCTGCGTCTTCTCGAATTTCTGCAAGGTATTCATGACACGTCCTTTCCTAAACGAATCGTCTTGTTCAGTTCTTGGAGGCGCCGACCTTCGGCGCCTTCTGTTGATAGACAGCCCACAGATCGGGCCGCCGTGATTTCGTCGTCTCTTCCGCCTTCAGCTTGCGCCAGGCGTGGATCTTCTCGTGATGACCGCTCATCAGCACCTCCGGCACCGAACGGCCGCACCAATCGGCGGGGCGCGTGTAATGCGGGTATTCCAGCAACCCGGCCTCGAAGCTCTCTTCCGCCAAAGTCTCTTCCGCGCCCATGACGCCGGGCAGCAGACGCACCACCGAGTCGATCAGCGCGATCGCCGCCGGCTCGCCGCCCGACAGCACGAAATCGCCCAGGCTGACTTCCATCAGGCCGCGGGATTCGATCACCCGCTCGTCCAG
>JBGTBK010000087.1:0-2481 GCA_041749355.1 Sandaracinobacter sp.
AGCCGGGCAGCAGGTCCACGCCGGCTTCGATCAGCAGCCGCTGGGCCGGGGCCATGGCGGGCGTTGGTGGCGGGGCGGTCAGGATGAGGCGGGAGACTTCGCGGGTGCGGCTGTCGACCTTCAGCTGCGGGCGCATGGCAAGCAGGAAGCGTTCGGCCTCCCGCCGGGTTTCGGGCATGGGGTCTGCGCCGAGCCGACGGGACATCTGCGCCATTTCGGCGATGTAGCGGTCCTGGTCCTTCAGCAGCATCAGCGGGTCGCGGTAGCGGACCCAGGCGTTCAGGAAGCCGAGCGCTTCGGTGACGCCGACGAAGGCGAGGAGTTCGGGGTCGTCGGCCTTGTAGGGGGTGCCATCGGGAAGCTGGCCGCCGACCTGTGCGTGGATGCGGCGGACGCGGCTGATGGCAGCCTCGGCATCGTCGGTCGAGCCATAGGTTGTGACCGCGATGAAGGCGGCGGTGCGGCGCAGGCGTCCGCCCATGTCCTGCCGGAAGTTGGAGAAATCCCAGACGCCGGCGAGTGCCTTGGGGTGCAGCATCTGGAGAAGGAGGGAGGAGATGCCGCCGATCATCATGGTGGTGACGTCGGCGTGAATGTCGAAGCACAGGCTGCCCTGGGGCAGGAGGCGCTGGTCTGGCGGGGCGGGGGTGACGCTGGGGCGCGCGGCACCGGGTTCCGCGAACTGGGCGCGGACCTGGGCGGCAATGCGTTCGCGCGGGGTCATGGGGAGAGAATGGCGCGTGTGAGGGAAAGTTCCAAGTGCCGGCCGCAGGCAGAGCCTGCGAGTCCGGCCTAGCCAGAAAAGACAAAGGGTTGCGGGCCAAGCCCGCTCGTCGGACGGGTTCGGCGGGCCGCGGCCCGCCGCCCCGCCGGCCGGGCCTTCAATCGAGTCTGTGAGTCAGCGCTGTGCGCTGATCACAGCCGATTTCCGGCCTCATCCATAAGCACCTCCCTGCGACCCACATGGTCGGGCGCGCTCACCAGGCCCATTTCCTCCATCTGGTCGATGAGGCGGGCGGCTGAGTTGTAGCCGATGCGGAGCTGGCGCTGGAGGTAGCTGATGGTGGCCTTGCGGCTGGTTGCCACGATCTGGGTGGCCTGGGAGAGCAGGTCGCCGTCGCCCGAGACGGCCATCTTGCCTTCACCGCGCGCCATCCCTTCGAAGCCGTCGGGGCCTTCGGGCTCCTCGGTGACGCCCGAGATATAGTCGGGCGACCCTTGCGCCTTCCAGTGCTTGGCGACGGCCTCCACCTCTTCATCCGACACGAACGGCCCGTGGACGCGGATGACCTGCTTGCCGCCGGGCATGTAGAGCATGTCACCCTTGCCGAGCAGCTGTTCGGCGCCCATTTCGCCCAGGATCGTGCGGCTGTCGATCTTGCTCGTCACCTGGAAGCTGATGCGGGTGGGGAGGTTGGCCTTGATGACGCCGGTGATGACGTCGACCGAGGGGCGCTGGGTTGCCATGATGAGATGGATGCCGGCCGCGCGCGCCTTCTGGGCGAGGCGCTGGATCAGGAACTCGACCTCCTTGCCCGCCGTCATCATCAGGTCGGCGAGCTCGTCGACGACGACCACGATGAGGGGCAGCGGTTCGAGGGGGAGGGTGATGTCCTCGAACTCTGGCTTGCCTTCGGCGTCCCAGCCGGTCTGCACGCGCTTCACGAAGGGCTGGCCGGTCTTCTGCGCCTCGCGCACCTTCTCGTTGTAGCCCGACAGCGACCGCACGTTGATGTGGGCCATGTTGCGGTAGCGGTCTTCCATCTGCTCGACGGCCCATTTCAAGGCGCGGATGGCCTTTTCGGGCTGGGTGACGACGGGGGCGAGCAGGTGGGGGATGTCGTCGTAGACGCTGAGCTCCAGCATCTTGGGGTCGATCATGATCATGCGGCACTGATCGGGGCGCAAGCGGTAGAGCAGCGACAGGATCATGGCGTTCAAGCCGACCGACTTGCCCGAGCCGGTGGTGCCGGCGATCAGCAGGTGCGGCATCGGCGCGAGATCGGCGATGACGGGTTCGCCGGCGATATCCTTGCCCAGCACCAGCGGCAGCGTGGCGCCGCGATCCTCAAAGGCGCGGGAGCCGAGCAGCTCCGAAAGACTCACCATCTCGCGGGAGAGATTGGGCAGCTCGATGCCGATGACGTTCTTGCCCGGCACTACGGCAACACGCGCCGACAGCGCCGACATCGAGCGGGCGATATCGTCGGCCAGGCCGATGACGCGCGACGCCTTGATGCCCGGCGCTGGTTCGAGCTCGTACATGGTGACAACCGGGCCAGGGCGGACTTCGCCGATGCGGCCGCGGACGCCGAAATCTTCGAGCACGCCTTCCAGCAGGCGGGCGTTCTGTTCGAGGCTCGCGGCATCGATCTTGCGGGTTGGCGCGGCGGGCGGCGGGCGCAGCAGGTCGAGGCTCGGCAGGATGGCGTTATCCCCCAGATCGAGCGCCGCCTGCAAGCCGTTCATCCGCCGCGTCCA
>JBGTBK010000088.1:0-1949 GCA_041749355.1 Sandaracinobacter sp.
GCGCGGGCGACTGGGCTGACGCTGCCGATGGCGGCGCAGGCGCTGGTGGAGACGGACGAGCTGAGCCCGGCGCCGCGGAGGGCGCTGGCGGAGCTGTTGGCCTCGATCCGGCGCTGGCGGGACCAGATGAATGCGATGGACCAGGCGGCCCTTGCCCAGATGGTGCTGGAGGAAAGCGGCTATATCGCGATGCTGGAGGCCGACCGGAGTGCCGAGGCCGCCGGCAGACTCGACAATTTGGCCGAGCTGGTACGGGCGATGGAGGGGTTCACCGACCTTCAGGCCTTCCTGGAGCATGTGGCGCTGGTGATGGAGAATGACCGGGGCGACCATGCCGACAAGGTGGTCATCATGACGCTGCACGGCGCCAAGGGCCTGGAATTCGACCATGTTTTCCTCCCCGGCTGGGAGGAAGGGCTGTTCCCGAGCCAGCGGGCGCTGGACGAGAATGGCGCGGCCGCGCTGGAGGAGGAGCGGCGGCTGGCCTATGTGGGGATCACCCGGGCGCGGCGGCGGGCGACCATATTGAATGCGCAGAACCGGCGGGTCTATGGCCAGTGGACCAACGCCATTCCGAGCCGATTCCTGAGTGAACTGCCGGCCGAGCATGTGAACCAGGAAACGACGCTGACCGGCGGCGCGAGCCTGTGGCGGGCGGCGGTGAGCCAGGACGACCCGTTCGCCCATCTGGAGCGCGGGACGGGCCGGGGCCCGGGTTGGGGCCGGGCGACTGCGAGCGGCGGGCTGAACCGGGCGACTGCGGCGCGATCTGCAGTGATTGACGCAAGGCCGCTGAGTTCGACTGTAGGAGGTGTTCCGCGTGACGACATCGGGGTTGGTGCGCGGGTTTTCCATGCGAAGTTCGGGATGGGGACTGTGAAGGGGCAGGACGGGAACAAGCTGGAGATCGATTTCGACCAGGCGGGGGTGAAAATGGTGCTGGACAGTTTCGTAGCGCCGCACGGTTAGCGCGTAGCGCTAATCCGCGAGTCGCGAAGAAACCGGCCGGCGTGCGGCGCAGCCGACACGTCCGACGAGCGGGCTTTGCCCGCAATCTTTCTTGTTCTCAACCCCTTAAGCGGACTCGCGGGCTGTGCCCGCGGCCGCGTGCTTTGGCGGGCCATGGGTGTGTGCAGGTTCACCGGTGGAAAGAGCAGCTTCCAGATTACCGCCTAAGGCGTGGTGTAGGACAGGACGGCCAGGACCGGCCGACGGGTGAGCCCGGCGCAGCCCGGGTTTTGCATCACAAACATCACAGATGGCCGTTTTTCAACGCATCGCTGCGAGCTGCGAAACTTCACAAAGTTCACGCTGACGCCTGTGCGGTACGCGGGCGCGCGCTCCATGGAATGGGGTCTGCAGGATAGGATGCAGATCGACAGTGAAAAAGGCATGGGGAGGTTGGGCACTGCGAGCGCGGGCAGGACGGCATTGCCCTTCCATTTCCACCGTAGAAGAGCACGTCCATGAACGCCTGAAAACAGGCGCTCATGGGCGTGCCTGCACCGCAGCTGGACCTATTGCGACGCTCGCTTCGTCTGGGCGAGAAATTCCTGCACGACATTGGAGGAGTCTAAGCTCTTGCCTCACGAGACGGGCAGGAGTTCTGCAAGCGTTGCAAAGTGGCTATTGGTCAGTCACCCATAGGCGTCAGTGTTAACAACATACTTTGCAACAGGTTCGTGCACACTTTGATTCTACTGGGGCGGACTCAGCATTTCGCTGACCAATTTGGAGAAATCGAACGAAGCCGCTTTTTGGACAGGAGGAAACTCTTTGAGCGTGGCAATGTGCTCACCAAGCAATTCCTGGGTAATTGCTCACCTCGCTGGCTGAAGGGGCTTGCCACGGACTCGGCGGCGTGATTCATGCTGACAATGGTGCTTGCCCCATTTCGCCGGCTGACCGAGGCTGAGAAGGACGCGCTGCTGCGGGATCAGCAGGCGCTG
>JBGTBK010000089.1:0-1756 GCA_041749355.1 Sandaracinobacter sp.
CGCCGCGCCTGCCCCACCAAGGATCACGCCGGTTCCGGCGCCCGATCGGCCGCTTGGCCCGGATGTGGCGGTCGGCACCGACGAGCTTGGCGAGGAGATCGTGATCCTCGCCCGCAAGCTGAGGCTGGTGCATGTGCATCTGCTGCGCAAGGCAACGGGTGGGCCCGCCACCTGCACCGTGCTGCGATCGAGTGGCGATGCCGAGGTGGACCAGCTGACCTGCGATTCCGCCATGGCGTGCGCGGTGAAGCTGCCGGACCGCAAAACCCCGGCCGAACAGATGATCCAGTGCACCCGCGAGGAACAGGCGCGCCGGGTGGAAGAACTGGCCGAGAAGCGCATTGAGGAAGAGCTGAAGAACTGATGCTGGAAATTACCGACCTGCACGCCACCGTTGGCGACCGCGAGATACTGAAGGGCCTGACGCTGAGCGTGAAGGCGGGCGAGGTGGCCGCGATCATGGGCCCGAACGGGGCTGGCAAGTCCACGCTTGCCCATGTGCTCGCGGGCCGGGAGGGCTACACCGTGACTGGCGGCTCGGTGACCTTTGCGGGCGTCGACCTGCTTGCGATGGAACCGCACGAGCGGGCTGCGGCAGGGCTGTTCCTGGGTTTCCAGTATCCGGTCGAGATTCCCGGCGTTTCGAACCTGCTGTTCCTGCGGACCGCGATGAATGCCCAGCGCAAGCTGCGCGGCGAAGCGGAGATTTCGGGCGCGGACTTCATGAAGCGGGTGCGCGAGGAAGGCGCCGTGCTCGGCCTCGACCTCGAGATGCTGAAGCGCGGTGTGAACGTCGGCTTTTCGGGCGGCGAGAAGAAGCGCAACGAGGCGTTCCAGCTGGGCATGCTGGAGCCGAAGTTTGCCCTGCTCGATGAAACCGATTCCGGCCTCGACATCGATGCCCTGAGGATTGTTTCGGAGGGGATCAACCGTTTCCGTCGGCCTGACCGCGCCGTGCTGCTGATCACCCACTACCAGCGCCTGCTGGACCATGTGCGCCCCGACGTGGTGCATGTGCTGCGCGGCGGGCGCATCATCGAGACCGGTGGGCCTGATCTTGCACTCAGGCTGGAGGCCGAAGGCTATGAGGGGCTGGCCGCGTGACGGCACTGCCCACCAGACGCGACGAGGCCTGGCGCTATGCCGACCTCAAGGCGGTCGCCACGCACTGGCCGCCGCTGCCTGCGCGGCTGATTTCGGTGCCCGCCGGAGCGTCGGATTCGCAGGTGCTGCGGGTCTACGCCGGCGGCATTCACGATGTGCGGATCGAGCTGGCGCCTGGCGCGCGGCTGCAGATGGTGGTGGTGATCACCTCGCCGGCCTATGCCCGTGTTGCGATCGAGGCCCATCTGAAGGCCGGTGCAGACCTCGACTTCGGCGGCGTGCTGTTGGGCGGCGGCGACACGACGGTGGAACTGCTCACTGACATCCGCCACCTGGAGCCGGATGCGACAAGCCGGCAGCGGGTGCGGCTGGTGCTGGATGAGCAGTCGACCGGCAGCTACATGGGCCGGATTGCGGTTGCGCGAGACGCCCAGCGCACCGACGCCGCGCAATCGGCCCGGGCATTGGTGCTGAAGCGGACTGCGACTGCAAACCTGAAGCCCGAGCTGGAAATCTTCGCCGACGACGTGAAGTGCGCGCACGGCTGCACGGTTGGCGAGCTGGACCAGGCGGCGCTGTTCTACCTGCAGTCGCGCGGGGTGCCGCCGGCCGAGGCCGAAGCGCTTCTGGCCCGCGCCTTTGTCGCCGACGC
>JBGTBK010000090.1:0-5985 GCA_041749355.1 Sandaracinobacter sp.
CCGAGCCGGCCACCTGGGCGATGCTGATCGCCGGCTTCGGCATGGTCGGCTTCGCCGCTCGCCGCCGCCGCGCGAGCGCCTTCGCCTGAGCCAACTTGCGCTGACAGAAAGAGGGGGCCTCCCGCGATCGCCGGAGGCCTCCCTTTCTTTTTCTGCAGATGACCCCGGCAACAAGTCGGCTGCAGCGGACGATGGTGCAACCTCGCCAGGACTGCTATGAGCCTTTGGCGGAGGGACCCATGGGGCAATCGTCCATCCCGCAGGCCTACAGCGCGTTCATCAGCTACAGTCGTCGAGACGAAGCGCATGCTCAGTGGCTGCAGAACCGGCTGGCGGACTACCGCCTGCCATCAAGGCTGGAAGCCCGTCCTCTGGTCGAACCTGCCGTCCCGGATCGCCTTGCGCCTGTCTTCCGCGATCGCTCTGCCCTGTCGGCCTCGCCGGATCTAGGGGAGGCACTTGCCGGAGCGCTTGCAGCCAGCGGGCACCTCATAGTCGTCTGCACGCCATCGGCAGCAGGGTCTGACTGGGTCAACCGCGAGATCGAGATGTTCCGGGACGCTGGCCGAGGCGCCTTCATCCTTCCGGCGCTTTTCGATGGCGACGAAAACACGGCCTTTCCGCCTGCACTCCGAAAAGACGGTGCTGGGCATTCCATAACTCCGCTTGCGGCCGACTTCCGCCCGACGGGCGACGGGCCAAGGCTGGCCATGCTCAAGCTCATGGCCGAACTGGCCGGCGTGCCGCTGGGCGAGCTCATCGGCCGCGAGGAAAGCCGCCGCCAACGTCGGCTTGCAACGTTGATTGCCGGCTCGATCACTGGAATGGCCATCTTTGCGGGCATCAGCGCCTATGCGCTTGCCGCCAAGGCCGAAGCCGAGCGTGAACGCATACGCTCCGAACAGCTGGTCGACACCCTCCTCACCGACCTCAGGGCCGCAGTCAAGCCGATGGGAAGCCTGGACTTGTTGGACAAGGTGAACGACGCTGCCCTCGTCTACCTCAGACAATCGTCCGAGAGCCTTCCCGAGTCTGCGCTCGAACAGCGGGCGCGGCTTCTCATTGCGATGGGCGAGGATGAGCTGACCCGCGGTCGACCCAAGATTGCTGAAATCCACTTCGGCGAAGCGCACAGGACAATGGCCGCGCTCCTTGACGCTCAGCCTGACAGTCCGGACCGTCTGTTCGAACTCGCACAGGCGGAATACTGGCTTGGCTATGCCGCATGGCAGGGCAGCAACCCGGAAATGGCTCGGACACATTTCGAGCGATACGCAGGGCTTGCACGCGCACTTGTCCAGCAGGATCCGTCCCGGCGCGCCTGGCGCATCGAGGCGGGCTCGGCTGCAATCAACCTCGGCATGGTCGCACTGCGGCAGACGGGGAATGGCAAGGCTGCCGAGGCCGCCTTCCTAGACGCGCTCGGACATTTTCGAACAGCTGCTGGCGATCGCCCGCTGGACCCGCAGCTGGCTGGCGAGATCACCAATGCCCTTGCCTGGCTGGCGGACGCCCACAGAGCGCAGGGAGAATTGGCAGCCGCGCGGGCACAACGGAAGGAGCAGATCGCCCTGATAGAGGATGGTTTGGAGCGCTCGCCTCGCAACATGGTTCTGAGTTGGGAACGTCTGAGCGCAAAGCTGGCCCTCGCCCGGCTGGAACCGCCTGACAAGGCAGGTGCGAGCCTTCAGGTGCTCAGGGAAGAAGCGGTCACGTTGGCCCGCGCCGACCCAGAGAACGCCGACGCAGCGCAGCAAGTCCGGGTCATCGAGCTGTTTCACGCCAAGAGCCTGCTCGAGAGCGGCCCTCCGTACGATCCATCGCTTTCGCAACTCGCGCAGACAATTGGCAATTGTCGCTCCTTTGCGCTCGCACTGGCCATCGAGGAGCTGCAGGAGTTCTGCCGCCTGAACCTCGCGCGACTTCAGCTTGCACGGGGAAACAGCGCCTATGCGGTAGAGCTCGCCCGGTCGGTGAAAAATAGGTCGACAGGCAGGCCTCGGCTGTCGGAAAAGTGGGGCATCGATCTCGCCGCCGAAGCCGACGCAGTGCTGGCCGGAGCCGAACGCACGGAAGCTGGCTGACATGTAGTCGACGGGGCGGGGCAGTTGGGTTATGTTGCCAACGGCCGTGGTCGACATGTCCATGGGCCGGTCGTGCGTGGGGAGAACGACATGGCACCCAAATCAGGCTTGAAGCCGGCAATCCTGCCGCGGATAATCTATCGGAACAACGAGATTGCTGTCCCGGCCTTCGAGTTGCTGACCCTCTCGTCGACCGACCTCTCTGCCCATGAGATCATGGGAGTGATCCGGGTCAAGGTCGGCGACTTCCGGCTGCGCAAGCCCAGGCGAGCGGTTCGGAGGCACAAATATGAGGATGCGCACCAGGGCGAAAAGCCGAACAGCACCGGCACGGACATGCCGACGCCGCCACCCCTGTCGGCGCGGCGGACCCTTTGGGATATCGATGCGGAAGCTCTGTTCGATCCGAGCCTGAACAAGGCCCAGCGGGTGATGATCCGTATCTTGCTCGACGACGGACTCACATACTGGCCGATGCAGATGTTGCCGGCCATCACGGCAAAAGACGCGGCGTCTCAGAAGGCGCTTGCGAACCTCGTTGTCGACACCAATCCGGCTGGCCTGCCCCGCGCCAGCTTCTGGGCCCTGCGTCCGGCAGGGGCCAGCACCGTCGTGCAGCACAGCTTCAACATCGCGATCGTGGCTCCTGACGAAACGAATCCCAACTTTTCGCTACCCATCATCATCGATCCTTCGGTCCGCAACCGCGGCTGAGCGTCAGGCTGCCAGGCCCTCTTCGGGGATTGCGTAGAGCAGGTCTGCGCCTCGGGTGATCGGGCCGAGAAGCGCTGGTGCCGCGGGCAGCAGCTGCTCGGCAAAGAAGCGCGCGGTCGCGATCTTGGCCTTCAGGAAGCCGGGGTCGCCCTCGCCTGCCTCCAGCCGGCGGGCTGCTTCTGCCGCCTGCCTTGCGAGCAGGCTCGCCCCGAGGGTGAGCCCGAACATCCGGAGATAGGGCGTGGCGCCAGCCGCCGTGTCGACAAGCCGGTCGCCCTCGTTGCCGCTGATCCACACCGACGCGGTCTGCAGCGCCTCGATCGCATCCTCCAGATAGGGCACCATCTGCCCGAGGTCCCCGGTGCGGGGCAGGCCGGCCACGAACTGGCGCTCGCGCTGCAGCAGCGCCCGCCAGTGCCGCCCGCCGTCCATCGCAAGCTTGCGACCGACAAGATCCAACGCCTGAATGCCGTTGGTTCCTTCGTAGATGGGCGCAATGCGCGAATCCCGGTAATGCTGGGCAGCACCCGTTTCCTCCACAAAGCCCATCCCGCCAAACACCTGGAGGGCGAGGCTCGACATTTCCACGCCGATGTCGGTCGCAAACGCCTTGGTGACGGGGGTGAGCAGGTCGGCGAGCGCCTGGGCCTCGGCCTGGCGGGCAGGGTCCGGATCGGCGTGGGCGCGGTCGACCGCGGCTGCGTTCAGATAGGCGATGGCGCGGGCGCCTTGCGTGAAGGCCTTCACCGTCATCAGCATGCGCCGCACATCGGCATGCTCGATGATCCGCACAGCCTCGCGGCCCAGACCGCCGAACCTGGCGGACTGCACCCGCTGCCGGGCATAGTCCAGGGCATGCTGGAAGGAGCGCTCGGCAATCGCAATGCCCTGCAGGCCCACATTGATTCGGGCGTGGTTCATCATCGTGAACATCGCGCGCATGCCGGCGTTCTCGGCGCCGACCATATAGCCCACACAATCGTCATTGTCGCCGAACGCCATGGTGCAAGTGGGGCTGGCGTGGATGCCCAGCTTGTGTTCGGTCGAAACCGCCCGAAGGTCGTTGCGGGCGCCAAGCGAACCATCGGGATTCACAAGGAATTTGGGACAGATGAACAAAGAGATGCCGCGCGTGCCCGGCGGCGCATCCGGGGTGCGGGCGAGCACCAGGTGGATGATGTTCTCGGCCAGATCATGCTCGCCCCAGGTGATGTAGATCTTCTGGCCCTTGATCCGCCACGTGCCGTCTGCCGCCGGGGTCGCAGTGGCGCGCAACGCGCCCACATCCGATCCGGCCTGCGGCTCGGTCAGGTTCATGGTGCCCGTCCAGCGGCCTTCCACAAGCGGGCGCAGATACAGCGCCTGCTGCTCCGGGCTGGCATGGGCCTGCAGCGCCTCGATCGCGCCAAGCGTGAGCATGGGGCACAGCGAGAAGGCCATATTTGCACTGGTGATCTGCTCCTGCACGGCCGAGGCCAGCACAAACGGCAAGCCTTGCCCGCCATGATCTGGGGACGCACCAAGCCCGATCCAGCCGCCCTGGCCATAGGCATCGAAGGCGGCCTTGAACCCCTCGGGCAGCTTCACTTCGCCATCGACGGCCCTGGCGCCGGCCTTGTCGCCAACCGCATTCAGCGGCGCGAACACATTGGCCGCAAGCTTGCCGGCCTCCTCAAGGATGGCGTCGACAAGGTCTGGGCTCGCAGCCTCGAACCCCGGCAGCGCAGACAGCTCGTCGATGCGGGCGATCGTCTCGATCAGGAAACGCTGTTCCGCGATCGGGGGGGTGTAGCTCATCGGGGCACCTGTCTTTCCATGGCGCCATGGCTATAGCGGCTGGGATGCCGGATTCCACTGTCCAGATGACGCGCCCGAAATGACGGGCCATGAGACGCGCACATGGGCCGCCGACGCGGTCGGCATCGCACGGGCAGTGGCGCTGCTGGACGCCGGGGGCATTGCAGCCATTCCGACCGAGACGGTCTATGGGCTGGCAGCCGACGCCGCGAACGCCGAAGCAGTGGCGAGCGTCTATGCCGCAAAGGGGCGGCCGGGCTTCAACCCGTTGATCGTGCATGTGGCCGATCGGGCGATGGCCGGCCGCTACGCCAGCTTTGCCCCGCTGGCCGAGCGCCTGGCGGCTGCCTTCTGGCCCGGGCCGCTGACACTGGTGCTTCCGCTTCTGGCCGATGCGCCGGTTGCATCGCTGGTGACAGCGGGCCTGCCGACCATTGCGCTGAGGATGCCTGCCCATCCGGCGATGCAAGGCGTGCTGCGCGGCCTTGGGCGGGGTGTTGCAGCGCCCTCTGCCAATGCCTCGGGCCGGATTTCGCCCACGCGCGCGGCTCATGTGCTGCAAAGCCTGGATGGCAGGATCCCGCTCGTGCTCGATGCCGGCCCCTGTGCGGCGGGGCTGGAAAGCAGCATCGTTGCAGTGACGGCTGGCGGCCTCGTGCTGCTGCGGCACGGCGCAATTGCGCTCGACCGGCTGGAACAGGCAGCCGGGCAGCCCATCACACCCGCGGTGGAGGGGGCCGCTGTTTCGGCCCCGGGCATGCTGCTCAGCCACTATGCGCCTCGCTTGCCTGTCCGGCTGGAAGTGGAAGCGGCCGACCCACGCGAGTTCCACATCGGCTTCGGGCCGATCGCCGGAGACGCCAGCCTGTCGGCAAGTGGCGATCTGGCCGAAGCCGCATCACGGCTGTTCGATCTTCTCCACCAGGCCGACGCCAGCGAACGGGACGGCATCGCGGTTGCGCCCATTCCCCGCACCGGCCTTGGCCTTGCGATCAACGACAGGCTGCAGCGCGCAGCCGGGACCGCAACTCGCTAGAGCAGGGAGGTTCCCTGCACCCACCAGCCGTGCGGTGGCTCGACGGCCGGCGCCGCACCCTCGAACAGGGCAAAGCAGGTCGCGCCCGAGCCCGACATCCGCACCAGTTTTGCACCGGGCAGGGTGCCTAGCCAGCCCAGCACATCGGCAATGGCCGGCTGAAGGCTGATGGCGGGTGCCTCCAGGTCGTTGCGCGCTGCGTGCCAGTCTGGCCCCAGCGGGCCACGATCCTGCCCGTCCCACGCCCGGAAGACGGGGCCCGTCGGCACGGCAACCCCCGGGTTCACCAGCAGGACGCCCATGTGCGGCAGGGGCGCGACATCGACAAGCGCCTCCCCTGCCCCGCTGCCGCGC
>JBGTBK010000091.1:0-6472 GCA_041749355.1 Sandaracinobacter sp.
CCAGCCGCAAGCCCGGCCGCCACTGCGCTTGCCAGCGTGCATCCGGTGCCGTGTGTGTGCCGCGTGTCGATCCGGGCAGCCTCGAAGCGTTGCTGGCTGTTGTGCGTCACCAGCCAGTCGACCACCATTGCCCCCTCCAGATGCCCGCCCTTGGCCAGCACGGCCGCCGGCCCCTGCGCCAAAAGCTCCTGCGCTGCCAGCAACATGTCGGCCTCGTCGCTGACCTCGGTGTCGGCCAGAACGGCAAGCTCGGGCGCGTTGGGCGTGATCAGCGCCGCCCGAGGCACCAGCAGCCCCACCAGCGCGCCAACAGCCTCGTCCTCAAGAAGGGGCGAGCCGCCCTTGGCGACCATCACCGGGTCCAGCACGATTGGGCACTGCACGCCATCCAGCGCATCCGCGACTGCTTGAACCGTGGCGGAATCGCCGAGCATGCCGATCTTGATCGCGTCGGCGCCGATATCGTCGAGCACGGCACGGATCTGCGCGGCCACGATTTCGGGCGGAACAGGGTGGATCGCCGACACGCCAAGCGTGTTCTGCACCGTGATCGCCGTGATCGCGGTCGCCGCATAGCCGCCCAGCATGGTCACCGTCTTGATGTCGGCCTGAATTCCGGCGCCGCCGCCCGAATCCGAGCCGGCGATGATCAGCACCCTCCCCGGTGAACCCGGGCTCATGCCGCCTTCGCCACCGCGTCGCACACCGCCTCCACCGTCTCGGCGACCAGCATTTCGTCCTGCGCCTCGGCCATCACCCGGATCAGCGGCTCGGTTCCGGACTTGCGCACCAGCAGGCGGCCGCGCCCTTCCAGCGCCTTTTCGGCTGCCGCGATCGCGGCCTTCACGCCAGCAGTTTCCAGCACGCGCGGCTCCTGCCGCACATTCTTCAGCAGCTGCGGCCAGGGCGTGAAGCTGTTCAGCACCTCGCTTGCGCGCCTGCCTGTTCCCACCAGCACGGTCAGGATCTGCAGCGCGGCCAGCAGGCCGTCGCCCGTGGTGGAATGATCGGCAAGGATGATGTGGCCCGATTGCTCGCCGCCCACGTTGCAGCCGCGCGCCCGCATTTCCTCCAGCACGGCGCGGTCGCCAACCGGCGTGCGAACCATGCCCAGCCCAAGGCCCGCCAGATAGCGCTCCAGGGCGATGTTCGACATCACGGTTGTGACCAGCGCGCCGCCCTTCAGGGTGCCGCTGGCCTGCTGCTGGCGCATGATCAGCGCCATGATCTGGTCGCCGTCGACGACGCGACCGGTCTCGTCCACCACGATCAGCCGGTCGGCGTCGCCGTCCAGCGCAAGGCCGATGTCGGCGCCCGTCTCCACCACCTTGGCGGCAAGCGCCTGTGGGTGGGTGGAGCCGACGCCGGCGTTGATATTCAGGCCGTCGGGGCTTGCGCCGATGGTGGTGAGGTCGGCGCCAAGCTCCCACAAAGCCTCGGGCGCGACGCGGTAGGCGGCGCCATGGGCGCAATCCAGCACTACCTTCAGCCCATCGAGCCGCACGCCGTCGGGCACGGACGATTTCACCGCATGGATATAGCGCCCGCGCGCGTCGTCGATCCGGCGTGCCCGGCCGATGCGCTCGCCATCCACCCGTTCGCAGCCGTCATCGATCAGCGCCTCGATGGCTTCTTCCTGCGCATCGGTCAGCTTGTAGCCGTCTGGCCCGAACAGCTTGATTCCGTTGTCGTGGAAGGGATTGTGGCTTGCCGACAGCATCACGCCAAGGTCGGCGCGCATCTCGCGCGTCAGCATTGCGACTGCGGGCGTCGGCATCGGGCCCACCTGCACCACGTCCATGCCCACACTGGTGAAGCCGGCGGTCAGCGCCTGTTCCAGCATATAGCCGGACAGCCGCGTGTCCTTGCCGATCAGCACCCTGTGCTTGGTCGGGCCGTTCAGGAACAGAGTGCCCGCCGCCTGGCCGACCTTCATTGCGAGTTCGGGTGTCATCCTGGGGCCGTTGGCGGCCCCGCGGATCCCGTCCGTTCCGAAATAGCGCCTTGCCATGTCCGCCTCGCTCCGTAGTTGGAGGGCATTAGGCCCGCTTCCGGGCGGGAGGCAAGATGACAGGCACCGAGATCGCGATCCTGCTTGCAGCCGGCCTGTGGGCCGGAACGCAGAACGCGCTTGCCGGCGGCGGCAGCTTCGTGACACTCCCGGCGTTGATGGCGACCGGGCTCGACGCGCGCGTTGCCAACCTCACCTCCACCATCGCGCTGTTTCCTGGCCAGATCACCACCGCGCTCGCCAACCGCAAGCTGGTGTCCGGCGTCGGGCCCCTCACTTTCCCGATCCTGCTGCTGATCAGCCTTGCCGGCGGGGTTGCTGGCGCACTGTTGCTGCTGGCGACCCCGTCGGACCTGTTCCGGCAGATGCTGCCCTGGCTGGTGCTGGCGGCCACCCTGCTGTTTGCGCGCGGCGCCTTCGGGCGCAAGGTCGATGCCGCCCATCTGGGCGCCGGCCCGCTGGGTGTCGGGCAGCTGGGCGTTGCAATCTATGGCGGCTATTTCGGCGGCGGCATCGGCTTCCTGATGCTCGCCCTGTTCACGCTCGGCGGCGCTGCCGTGAAGGAAGCCCAGGCCAACAAGAACGCTCTTGCCGCCGCGATGAACCTTGCCGGCGCATCCGTCTTCGCCTTCTCGGGCGAGGCGGCCTGGATCCCGGCGCTCATCCTTGGCGCGGGGTCCACAGCCGGCGGCTATTTCGGCGCCCGCCTCATCCAGCATGTGCCCGACAAGGCCCTGAAGGCAGGTGTGGTGGTGATCGGGCTGGCACTGTTCCTTGGCCTTCTGTTGCGCAATTAAATTGCAATTACAAGGCAAATATTGGAATGATTCTTCGTTGACCTCGCGCGGTTCCTGCGCGAAAGACCCCAAAAATGCCCGCGAGCCCGGAGACTGCAGATGCCCTTCGACAAGTCCAAGCTGCCCAGCCGCCATGTCTCCGTCGGCCCGTCGAAGGCCCCGCACCGCAGCTATTACTACGCCATGGGCCTGACCGAGGAGGACATCGCCAAGCCCTTCGTCGGCATCGTCTCGGCCGGGAACGACTCAGCCCCCTGCAACACCACGCTCGACCTCCAGGCCGACATCGCGCGCGAGGGCGTGGAGGAAGCCGGCGGCATGCCGCGCCGCTTCAACACCATCACCGTCACCGACGGAATCGCCATGGGCCACCAGGGCATGAAATCCTCGCTGGTCTCCCGCGAGGTGATCGCGGATTCGATCGAGCTCAGCGTGCGCGGCCACTGCTATGACGCGCTGGTCGGCTTTGCCGGCTGCGACAAGAGCCTCCCGGGCATGATGATGGCGATGCTCCGCCTGAACGTGCCCTCCGTGTTCGTCTATGGAGGCTCCATCCTGCCGGGCCGCTTCCACGGCAAGGACGTCACGGTCGTCGACGTGTTCGAGGCCGTCGGCCAGCATGCCGCCGGCACCTGCCCGCTGCAGGAGCTGATTGCGCTGGAAAAGGTCGCCTGCCCCGGCCACGGCGCCTGCGGCGGCCAGTTCACCGCCAACACCATGGCCTGCGTGGCGGAAGCCATCGGGCTTTCGCTCCCCAACTCCAACATGGCGCCAGCGCCCTACGAGAGCCGCGAGGACATTGCGCGTGCCGCCGGCCGGGCGGTGATGCACATGCTGGAGAAGAATATCCGCCCGCGCGACATCTGCACGCGGCAGGCCTTCGAGAACGCAGCCCGCGTGGTCGCAGCCACCGGCGGCAGCACCAACGCCGCGCTGCACCTGCCGGCGATGGCGCACGAGGCGGGAATCGAGTTCACCCTGTTTGACGTCGCCGAAATCTTTCGCACCACCCCCTATATCGCCGACCTGAAGCCCGGCGGCCGCTATGTCGCCAAGGACATGCACGAGGCCGGCGGCATCTACATGGCGATGAAGCAGTTGCTGGAAGGCGGATTCCTTAACGGCGACTGCCTGACGGTGACCGGCAGGACTCTCGCCGAGAACCTCGCCGAAATCCGCTGGAACCCCGACCAGGACGTGATCCGCCCGATCAGCAACCCCATCACCGCGACAGGTGGCGTGGTGGGCCTGCGCGGCAGCCTCGCGCCCAATGGCGCAATCGTGAAGGTGGCGGGCATGTCCACGCTGGTCTTCGAAGGCCCGGCCCGGGTGTTCGACTGCGAGGAGGACTGCTTCGCCGCCGTCGAGCAGCGCGCCTACAAGGAAGGCGAGGTGCTGGTGATCCGCTACGAAGGCCCCAAGGGCGGCCCGGGCATGCGCGAAATGCTCAGCACCACGGCCGCCCTCTACGGCCAGGGCATGGGCGACAAGGTGGCCCTCATCACCGACGGCCGGTTCAGCGGCGCAACCCGAGGCTTCTGCATCGGCCATGTGGGCCCCGAAGCAGCAGACGGCGGCCCCATCGCCCTCATCGAGAATGGCGACCGCATCCGCATCGACGCAACCAGCGGCACGATCGACCTGCTGGTCGACGAGGCTGTGCTGGCCGCGCGGAAGGCAAGGTGGCAGCCGCGCCTCAACGACTACCAGTCCGGCGCGCTGTACCGTTACAGCCAGACTGTCGGCCCGGCCTCGCTCGGCGCCGTCACCCACCCGGGCGCCAAGGCCGAGCGCCACGTCTTCGCCGACATCTGAGTTCGCCGACATTCAGAGCGAGCAAAGCGCTTCAACCGCTTTGCTCGATTGTGAATTTTTGAGAACTGTCCTTGATCGTGTCGGGAGATGCGGTTAACGTCGGCTCACAAATAAATAACAAATAACAAGAGGTGGTCGCTATGCTGAAAAACTATGTCCCGTTCGGGGCCGCGCTCGTCGTCGGCACGCTGTCCTTCGCAAGCCCGGGCCAGGCCGCTGTCTATGTCGTGGACAGCGCCGCAAACAGCTCGACCGGCGGTGTGGGCCTTGCCACGTTCGACGTGGCGACGGGCGACCGCATCAAGGTCCTTTCCAGCACCAACGACCTCTGGACGCTTGGGGCCCTGCCCCGCTTCTCGGATGGCAATGGCCTGGTCGCCGACCGCTTCGCAACCGCGCTCGACGATTCCGGCGTTGCACCGGGAACGCTCATAGGCCGGAACTTCGGCCAATGGTCGCAGAACGGCCTCAGCGCGCCGTTCGGCACGCTGGTCGGCGAGATCGGCGGCGTCTATCGCAAACTTGGGGCCAATGGCATCACGACCGCCTGGGGCAGCGGCACGCTGAACCTCTACAACTGGGACAGCAACAGCGCCGACAATGCCGGCAGCATCGCCTTCAATGTCTCGATCGTGCCGGAACCCGCAACCTGGGCCCTGCTGCTCGGCGGGTTCGCAATGGTCGGCACCGGGCTGCGCAGCCGCCGCAAGCCGATAGCGCACAGCGCCGACTGAGCCGCGCAAAGCGCGGGTTCCGCGCGGCAGCCCCTCGGGGCCGGACGCTGGCCGTCTAGCGCAAACACAATGTGTGCACCAAAATTGTGGCCGGCGGCCCCGATGCGATCGGCATCACCCCGCGCAAGCTCGTATGCCCGAACCGCAATTCCCGCAGCTACAGCCTCGGCCACCCGGCCCATGACGTGCATCTGCTGCTGCAACTGCTGTGCGCCGGCCGCCGCCTTCAGGTAGCCCAACCCGACCCGCGCCCGCCCCTGCGTGCATGCCTGACTCTGCGGTCCGCCGCCGGACTTTTCCGCGCACCGATCGGGGACGGATTGGTTAACAATTGCCCCTTCTGTCGGAAAATCTTACATACTGGCGCGGAGGCAACCGAATGTCCGAAGATGCGGGCAGTCGGCATGCCACTTGCACGCCACGCTGACATAAGAGGCGCGGTTTCGCGCACCAGCACAGGAGGACCCGATGATCCGCAAGCTCGCACTCGCAGCCGCACTGGCAGCCGCAACCCCCGGCATGGCCGCCATCCAGTGGACCGACTGGACCCAGGCCGCGACCGGCGGCGCAGTCGGCACGCTCGCCGGCGGCACCGTCACTGCCACCGTCAACACGGGCTCGATCCACAATTCGCAGGTCTCCGGCGGCACCGACTACTGGCGCCAGGGCGGCGTCACCCCGTGGGCGGCCTATGACGCGGTCACGAACCTGCCGATGAACAATGATTTCATCGCCCCCAACACTGGCAGCTACACCTTCACCTTTTCAGAGCCGCTGACCGATCTCTACGTCGCCATCATCAGCCAGGGCCGGACGAACGTCCAGACGCAGTGGACCTTCGACAAGGCATTCACGCTCGTTGATCAGGGCCAGGGCTTCTGGGGCAATGGTGTCTTCACCATCGTCGGCAACCAGATCTCGGCTGGCGAAGCCCATGGCATCATCAAGTTCGACGGCCCGGTGTCGTCACTGAACCTGCAGTCGACCAACGGCGAATTCTGGTCGGGCCTCACCTTCGGCACCAGCGGGCCGAGTGGCGTGATCCCGGAACCCGCCACCTGGGCGATGCTGATCGCGGGCTTCGGTCTGGTCGGCGCTGCTGCGCGCCGCCGCCG
>JBGTBK010000092.1:0-4199 GCA_041749355.1 Sandaracinobacter sp.
CAAGCCGGGCCCTGATCGCGGCCAGCATCGGCGTTTCGCGGCCGCCCGGGGCGAGCAGGCGTGTGGTGCGGAGCTGGTCCCCGCCGGTGAGCCAGATGGCGCCTGCACCAGAGACCTTGGCGATTTCGATCGGGTCAGTCGCGTTTGCGGCCCAGCGCCGTTCGTCGAACGGGGTTTCGGGGTCGTCCTCCATCGCAAGGTGGACGACGACCAGCTCTTCTGCCCGGGCGCCGTGACGGATCAGCGCCTCGGCAAAGGCGCGGGCGGACTGGACGGGTGCGCCGGATGCCGACGGGATAATTGCGATCCGGGGCTGGGCGGCCGGGCGGGCGTTCAGAAAGGCCTTGTGGACCTCGGCGTTGCCGGCAGAGAGCCCGCCGCCCACGATGACGAGCTGGCCGGTGGGCGGGCTGGCTGGCGCTGCGGCACTGGCTTCGGCGGACCCACACAGCAAGGCAGCAAGCGCGAACAGCATCCTCATCACTTGGACATATCCGGCTGGTTGCCGATGGCAAGGGGCGATGCCGTGAGGCCCGGCTGTGCGGGCGATTCCTGTTCGGATTTCGGCAGGGGCTGGCGGCCGGGCCTGCCTTCGCTACTGTGGCGGCCGGGCAAGGGAGCGATGCGAGCTGGAATGACGGTTGCAGACAGGAGCGGGACTGAGGGGGTAGCGGCAGGCAAGCGGGCCGGCGCGATGGACGCGCCGGCGTTCCGGCCGGCGGCACCGCGCGGGCTCTGCACCGATTGCGGGGTTTCGCGGATGGCGGACCCGTCGGCCTGTGGGCGGGCCTGCCAGTTCATCAAGCCCGACTATGCAGCGGCCGAACTGCAGGTGCACGGCCGTACGCGCGAAGCGGACGGGGACGAGCTGTTCTTCGGGCCATTCCGTCAGATGCTGCGGGCGCGGCTGAAGGCACCGCTGCCGGGTGCGCAATGGACGGGAATCACGACCCGTCTTGCCGAACGGCTGTTGCAGACGGGTGCCGTGGATGCGGTGCTGACGATGGCCCCCGACCCGTCGGACCGCTGGAAACCGATGCCGGTGCTGGTGACGGATGCAGCCGGGATGGCTGGGGTGCGCGGGATGCGGATGGGCCATGCGCCGCTGCTGGCCCTGCTGGAGCCGGCGCGGGAGCGGGGCTACAGGCGGGTCGCGATCATCGGCATTCCCTGCCAGGTGCATGCCTTGCGGGCGCTGGAAGCCGAGCTGGGGTTCGAGCGCCTCTATGTGATCGGGACCCCCTGTTCGGACAACACCACGACGGAGAAGTTCCACCAGTTCCTCGGCCTGCTGTCGGACCGGCCGGAGACGATCAGCTATCTGGAGTTCCGGGCCGACTACCGGGTGGAGCTTCGCTTCGATGATGGCTCGGTGCGGATTGTGCCGTTCCTGATGCTGCCGATCTCGAAGCTGCCGGGCGACTTCTTTCCGCTGACCTGCCGCACCTGTGTGGACTATACGAATGCGCTTGCCGACATCACGGTTGGCTACATGGGGGGCGAGGGCGAGCAGTGGCTGCTGGTGCGCAATGCGCGCGGGGCCGAGATGCTGGGGCTGCTTGGTGACGAGGTGCAGCTGTCGGCGCCGGGAAGCCGGGGCAGCCGGGCAGGGGCCGTGAAGGGGTTTCTTGCCAACACCCGGCTGGCGGCGGGCGGGCTGCCGCTCAGGCAGATGCCGGACTGGGCCCGGCCGATCGTTGGCTGGCTGATGCCGCGGATCGGGCCGAAGGGCCTGGAGTTTGCGCGCGCGCGGCTGGAGATGAAGGCAGTCGAGACGGTGCTTCATCTGCGCCGCAACCGGCCGGCCCGGATGAAGTGGATGATTCCGCCCCATGTCTGGAAGCTTGTGGCCCGCTACGGGCTGATGCCGGAACCCGGCGAACAGCATACCGACCGCTGAAGGACCAGCGCTCGTCTGTGGATGCCGGACGGCCCGTTCTGGGCCCAACTGGACATTGTGCCGATTTTCGGACCGTAACTTTTGTGGCTGGAGTCCGTATTGGAGATGCCGGCGAAGCTGCCGGTTTGGGATTGGTGCGCACATCTGATGGGTTTCGCGGTTTCTGCTGCAACGACTGCCAGCACGGACATCGGCACGGCCGTGTCCGAACTTCACGACGTGCTTGGCATATCCGAGCGGGGGCGGCCCGACTTCATTGCCGTTCATGCGAGCCTCGCCTGGGACATGCCGGCGTTGCAGGAGCAGGCGCGCCGGGTGTTGGCAGGCAGCCACCTGCACGGCGGGACGACCTGCCTTGGGGTGATGGGCAAGGGCGGGGCCCGCATTCTTGATGGCACTGGCCTGGGTGCCTTTGCCATCTGGGACCCGGAAGGCGATTTCGGCGTGGCATCGGCCCATCTGAGCGACAATCCGCGCGCGGACGCTGCGGCGGTTACGCGCGCAGCGCTTGCCGACGCAGGCCGGGAGGGTGAGGCGCCCGAGCTGATCTGGCTGACTGTCGCGCCCGGTCGCGAGGAAGAGGTGGTTGCCGGCATCATGGACGTCGTGGGCTCGGACGCCCGGATCCTTGGCGGCAGCGCGGCCGACAATGATGTTGCGGGCGGCTGGCGGCAATATTGCCACAGCGAGGTGTTCGAGAACGGGATTGTGCTGTCGGTGCTGTTTCCCAGCCGGTCGGTGTCGCTGTCCTGCCAGAACGGCTATGTGCCGGGCGAATGCTGCGGCACGGCAACCCATGCCGAGGGCAGGCGCCTGTACCGGATCGACGATCGGCCGGCGATGGAGGTGTATGGGGAATGGGCAGGGGATAGCCTGCCGGCCCATCTTTCGAGCCCGCCGGAGACCAGCTTCTCCATCCTCGAGCACAGTGCCTTCGTGCCGTTCGGGCGCCAGTCCGGCCAGTTGGCGGGTGTGCCCAACTATCTTCTGGCGCTTCCCGCCGAGAGCCACCCGGACGGCAGCATGTCGCTTCTGGCGGAAGTGGGCGTGGGGCAGCAGCTGCAGCTGATGCGCGGGTCGCCGGCCTCTCTGGTGACCCGGGCGGGGCGGGTTGCCCGCCACGCCGCCGAGCATCGGATGGACCGGGAGCGGCCGATCGCGGGTGCCCTGATGGTGTTCTGTGGCGGGCTGACCCAGATCATCCTGAACCTTGCCATCAACGCGCGCGACGCGCTGCCGACCGGCGGTGGCCGGATCGAGATTGCGCTTCGTCCGATGACCGATGCGGACAGGTTGCTGACCTCCCATGTTGGCACGATCCCGCGGGGCAGCGGCGCCGTGCTAAGTGTCCGTGACGATGGCAGTGGAATTGCGTTCGAGGATCTTCAGCAGATCTTCCAGCCCTTCTTCAGCCGGAAAGGCGAGCAGGGAAGCGGGCTTGGGCTCTCGGTGGTGGCCGGGATCCTGAAGTCGAGCGGAGGTGGGCTGAGTGTCCGCTCGGACATCGGCGCAGTGGCTGAGTTTCTGGTTTTCCTCCCGCTGGACAGCGCGGGTGTGCAGGCCGGCAGTGCGCCTGCGGTCACCGCGCCCGCGACATCGCGGAGTGACGGCAGCCGCCTGAAGGGCCTGTCCGTGCTTGTGGCGGACGACAATTTGCATGTCCTCGAGATGCTGACCGGCATCCTCGAGCACTGTGGAGCCGAACCGGGGCCTTCGATCAACCCGGCAGACGCGCTGCACGCCTTCACGGCAGACCCCGATGGCTGGGACCTGCTGGTGACGGACTATGACATGCCGGAATTCACCGGCGCCGAGCTTGCCCGTTCGGTGCGGCGGATCCGGCCGGACATTCCGATCCTGCTGTGCACGGCCTTGCCGGAGGCCCACAGGCAATCGGCTGCCGACCTGTTTGACGCCGTGGTCGGAAAGCCGGTGGCAATGGAATCCTTCATTGCGGCGACTGAAGCGGCGCTCGCGGCCCGCGCGGAACGGAGGCAGACATGCGGGTCCTGATTGCCGATGACTATGTCGACCTGCGCGACATGCTGGCTTCGTGCCTGGAGGTGCAGGGCGGCTTCGAGGTCGTGCAGGCCGATGACCTTCCAGCGGCGCTGGTAGCGCTGGACGCAGGGCCTGCCTTCGATGTCGTGCTGCTCGACCTCGGCATGCCCGGCATGTCGGGCGAGACCGGCCTGCCGCAGGCCGTGGCCGCCGCCGGACAGGCATCGGTCGCGATCCTGTCGGGGGCCCCTCCTGCGCAGGCAGCGCCTTCGGTGTTTGCGGCCGGCTCCCTTGGCTT
>JBGTBK010000093.1:0-6343 GCA_041749355.1 Sandaracinobacter sp.
GGGTCGCAGGCCCTTCAGCCATCCGCGGCGCGCACGCTCCGCCCCAGTCGGTCCAGCAGGGCGTTCACAAAGCCCGCCTCCCGCTGCTCGTAGAAGGCGTGCGCCACATCGACGTATTCCGAAACCACGGCCGCGCGCGGCACATCGGGCCGCGCCACCAGCTCATAGGCGCCAGCCCGCAGGATCTGCAGCATCAACCGGTCAAGCCGGTCCAGCGTCCAGCCCGTGCCCAGATAGCTGGCCACCAGCCCGTCGATCTCGTCGATGCGGGCGAGCGTGCCCATCACCACATCGTCGAAGAAGTCCTGGTCGGCGGCCGCAAGCGGCTCGTCCTCCACCTCGGTGCCAAGCCGATGGTCGTGGAATTCGGCCAGCAGCCGCGCCTGCGGGGTGCCGGAGGTTGCGTGCTGATACAGCGCCTGCACGGCTGCAAGCCGGGCTGCCGAGCGCCTGCGGCGCGCGTCTGTAGGGGTCAATTCGGATGCCATCCGCCACGCCTTAGCGCTGCTCCTGCCCTTTTGCGAGGGTTGAGCCGCACACGCCGCTGCGCCACCATCTCGAACGGGGAGAGACAATGTGCTGACAAAAGCCGATGACTATCCGGTCCACCAGAGGCCGGAGCCGATCGCGACTGCTGGGACCGACCGCAACTTCTACGACCGCTATTTCTTCAACGCCCAGTCCCCTGATGGAAGCCGCTTCCTTGCAGCAGCGCTCGGGGTCTATCCGCACCTGAACGTGATGGATGCGGCCGTCTGCTGGATGGACGATGGCGTGCAGCAGTCCGTCTATGCCTCGCGGCTTCTGAACATGGAGCGGATGGACACCCAGGTTGGCCCGATCCAGGTGGAGGTGGTCGAACCGCTGAAGCGCTTGGCGGTCCGGCTGGCCGAAACCGGCGGCCTGTCGGCCGACCTGCTGTTCGAAGGCCGCCACGCGCCGATCGAGGAACCCCGCTTCACCTGGCGGCAGGGCCCGCGGACCATCATGGACGTGACCCGCATGACCCAGGCGGTCAGCATATCGGGCTCGATCACCGCCAACGGCACCCGCATCGACACCAATGGCTGGCGCGGCGTTCGCGACCGCAGCTGGGGCATCCGCCCGATCGGCGCAGCCGACCCGCAAGCGGCTGCCCCGCCCGTTCCTCCGCAATTCTTCTGGCTCTGGGCCCCGATCAATTTCGATGGCCACGCCCTGTTCTTCCACACCAACGACGATGCGTCCGGCACGCCCTGGAACCGCTCGGCCGTGCTGGTCGACCTTTCCAGCAGCGCAGAAACCAAGCTCGGCAACCCGGCCTTCACCCTCCCGTTGCGGCCGGGCACCCGCCGCGCAGCCTCAGCTGTCCTATCTGGCCAGACGGCCGACGGCCCGGTCACGGTCCGCCTCAGCCCCGGCGTGGAGTTCCACATGCACGGCATCGGCTATGGCCACCCCCGCTTCGGCCATGGCGGCTGGCGCGGGGAGCTCGATGTACAGACCGAGCGCTTCGACACCCGCACAGCCGATGCCGCAAGCCCGCTGAACGCCCACCTGCAGGCGCTGGTCGCGGCCGAACTTACCCTGCCCTCCGGCAAGGTCCTGCAAGGCCGTGGCGTGCTCGAACAGCTGTTCATCGGCCCGCACGCGCCTTCGGGCTTCAAGGAGCTGTTCGACCTTGCCTGAAACACCTCTCGAAGACAGGCTCGCAGCCCTTCTCACCCGGCTCGATGGCACGCCGACCAGCGTCGACAGCCTCACCCGCTTTCACGGCGGCGCCGCGCGCGAGACCTGGCGCCTCCGCGCAACGACGGCCACCTCCGAGCGCTGGCTCGTCATGCGGCGTGACCCGGCCTCCAGCCTGATCGATACCTCGCGGGCGGCCGAATTCCATGTGCTTGGCCGCGCCCATGCAGCCGGACTACCGGTGCCAAAGCCGCTGCATCTCGATCCAGACGGCAGCGATCTGGGCGCACCCGGCTTCCTGATGACCGAAATCGCCGGCGGCCGGGCGGCCTCCCCGATCGAGCCCGATCCCTATGGCGAGGCCGCCGCCGAAACCGGCATTGCGTTGTTCACCGCGCTCGGCAGGCTCCATTCCGTCGCGCCCGACGCTGCCGACCGGGTAGCCCTTCCGATGCAGGACGCAGCCGCCAGGCTTGCTCACTGGAAGGCCGAAATCGCGGCCCACCCGCTTCGCCCCGAGCCGATCGCGGAGGCCGCCTGCCGCTGGCTGGAGGCACGGATCCCAGAGCCGTCCGGCCCGCCCGCCCTGGTTCATGGCGACTTCCGCTCAGGGAATTTCCTGGTGGATGATCAGAACCGGCTGCTTGCCATCCTCGACTGGGAAATGGCCCATGTCGGCGACCCGATGGAGGATCTCGCCTGGGCGATGGACCCGCTCTGGGGCCACTCCATTCCCGACCGGGTCGCTGGCACCTGCACGCCTGCCCAGGCGATTGCCGCCTGGGAAGCCGCCTCGGGTCGCCGATTCGTGCCGCAGAGCTGGAACTGGTGGCGGCTGTTTTCCGGATTTCAGGGCCTTGCCATCTGGATCACCAGCAGCTTCGAGGTCGCACACGGGAAAACCGCCGATCCTTCGATGATCTTCGCCGGCACCTATCCCTATCGCTACCACAACTGGATGGTGGCGGGGCTGCTGCAGGAGCTGTCGGCGTGAGCCTCGACCTCACCCAATCGTTGAACAGCCTCGCGATGGGCCAGGCGATGCTGGTCGCGCCCGCACTCGGCGAAAGCTACACCGGCAAAACCGCCGGATCGATCGCAGCCCTGCTGTTCGTGCTTGCCAACGGGCTCGAAGCGCGCCTGTCCCGGCAACCAGCCCTCACGGCCCGGCTGCAGGCGCTTCTGGCCGCCGCACCGCCAGCTGCTCGTGCGGATCCAGAGGTCTCCGCAGCGCTTGCCCAGATCGACGCGGCCACCAAGCCGACTGACCCCGCACAGTTCGACCGGTTGATGGGGGCGCTCGCTGCCCTTCACGCATGGGCCGACGCCAACGACCAACCGCTTGCAGCCGCCGCACGCGCCTTCCTGCTGGACTGGGCCACAAGCGAACGCCTCGACATCCCGGCCTTTCCGGGCTGAGGAACCTTTGCGGGCAGAAGCGCACCATATGAGCACTGGGCACGCGGCAAGTGCTTGACCAAGGGCCGCGACAGGTGCGAGAGCCCGCGTTCAGAATTCGGCAACGGCCGGTGGTGCATGGGGCCCCCGCATTGCCAGAATCTGTGCTCCCGCGGGAGCCAAAAAGGAGAGTGGGCACATGATGACGTTCTTCGGCCGCGCGTCGGCTGTCGCGCTGGCGGCCATGCTGATGACCGCAGTCCCCGAGGCGGCGATTGCCCAGAAGAAGAAGGAAGAGGCCAAAGGCCCGCCGCCGCTCAAGCTTTCAAAGCCCGTGCAGTCGCTTGCCGCCCAGGCCCAGAAGCTGCAGCAGGAGGGCAATCACGCCGGCGCCATCGAGCTTCTGAAGCAGGCCGATGCCATCCCGAACAAGAATGCCGACGACACCTACATCGTCTCCATGCTGCGCCTGAATTCGGCGATCACGCTGAAGGACAATGCATTGATCGAGCAATCGCTCGAAGGCGCGCTCGCTAGCGGCAAGCTGCCGCCGGAAGACCAGGTGAAGTTCCGCCGCAACCTCGGCGCGATGGCGCTGCAGCGGCAGGACTATGGCAAGGCCGCAGCCGAGTTCGAAGCGCTGCTCGCAATGAACCCGTCAGACGCCGGCCTGCTGGTGGAAATCGCCGAGTTGCAGCGCCGGCAGGGGCAGAACGCCAAGTCGGTTGCAACCCTGCAGCAGGGCATTGCGGTTCAGGAAAAGAGCGGAACCAAGGCTGACGAGAGCTGGTATCGCCGCGCACTCGCAATCGCCTACGACAGCAAGCTGCCGGCCGAGATCACTGCAACGTCCGAAGCGCTTGTGCGCGCCTATCCGTCCCCGACCAACTGGCGCGACGTGCTCATCATCTTCCGCGACAACAACAAGCTCGACGACCAGGGCAATCTCGATGTCCTGCGCCTGATGCGCGCCAACTCGGCCCTGACCGGAGAGCGGGACTATGCCGAATATGCCGAAACCGCGACCATCCGGGGCCTGCCGGGCGAAGCCAAGGCCGTTCTCGACGAAGGGATCGCCAAGGGCGCATTGAAGTCAAGCACCCCGTTCGTGAAGGAACTGCTTGCCTCCGTGAACCCCAAGATCGCTGGCGACAAGGCCTCGCTCCCCGGCCTCGAAAAGGAAGCCCGGGCCGCCGCCAACGGTCGGGCTGCGCTTGCGACCGCCGATGCCCACATCGGCTATGGCAATTACGCAAAGGCTGCCGAACTGTACAAGGTCGCGCTTGCCAAGGGCGGGGTCGACGCCAACACCGTGAACACCCGGCTCGGCTACTCGCTTGGTCGCACGGGCGACAAGGCAGGGGCAACTGCAGCGCTCGCAACGGTCACCACGCCGCCCCGGGGCCAGCTGGCCAAATATTATCAGACCTGGGTCAACAACCAGCCCTGAGCAAGGTATAGGGCTGCCGCTCGGACACCGCCATTGGGCAGCAGGAAGCAAGCGGCGGACCTCCCGAGGGTCCGCCGCCTTCGCATTTTTTGGAACAGGAACTCGCAGGGATGGCAATCAGGCTGGGTCTCACATTCGATGACGTGCTGCTGGTGCCGGCGGAATCCGCCGTGCTGCCGTCCCAGGCCGACACCACGACCACCATCACCAAGAGCATCCGGCTGCATATCCCCGTGCTGTCCTCGGCGATGGACACGGTCACCGAAGGCCAGATGGCAATCGTGATGGCCCAGTCCGGCGGCATCGGCGTGCTTCATCGCAACCTCTCGATCGAGCAGCAGGTGGAAGCCGTCCGCCAGGTCAAGCGCTTCGAAAGCGGAATGGTGGTGAACCCCATCACCATGACGGCCGACCAGACGCTGGGCGAAGCCCTGGAACTGATGGCCCGCCACCGCATCAGCGGGATTCCGGTGGTGGAACCCACCGACAACGGCCGCCCGGGCAAACTCATCGGAATCCTCACCAACCGCGATGTCCGCTTTGCCGAGAACAAGCTGCAACCCGTCGCCGAGCTGATGACCCGCCACAATCTCGCGACCGTGAAGGAAGGCGTTTCGCAGGAAGAAGCCCGCCGCACGCTGCACCAGCGCCGGATCGAGAAGCTTCTGGTGGTCGACGACCAGGAGCGCTGCGTCGGCCTCATCACGGTGAAGGACATCGAAAAGGCCGTTACCTACCCAGACGCCACCAAGGATTCAGCCGGCCGGCTGCGCGTTGCCGCCGCCACCACGGTCGGAGACCTCGGCTTCGAGCGCTCGTCGGCCCTGATCGACGCCGAATGCGACCTCATCGTGGTCGATACCGCCCACGGCCACTCGGCCCAGGTCTCCGAGGCGGTGCGTCGCATCAAGGCGCGCTCGAATCACGCTCAGGTCATCGCCGGCAACGTCGCTACCGCGGCGGCGGCGAAGGCCCTGATCGATGCCGGCGCCGACGGAATCAAGGTTGGCATCGGGCCAGGCAGCATCTGCACCACCCGCGTGGTCGCAGGCGTCGGCGTGCCACAGCTCACCGCCATCATGGACACGGTCGAGGAAGCAGCGAAGCACGGCATCCCCGTCATCGCCGACGGCGGCCTTCGCACCTCGGGCGATGTCGCCAAGGCGATGGCAGCCGGCGCAAGTGCCGTGATGATCGGCTCCCTGCTCGCCGGCACCGAGGAAGCACCCGGCGAGACCTTCCTGTACCAGGGCCGCGCCTACAAGAGCTACCGCGGCATGGGCTCGGTGGGCGCGATGGCCCGTGGCAGCGCAGACCGCTATTTCCAGCAGGACATCAAGGACCAGCTGAAGCTGGTGCCCGAAGGCATCGAGGGCCAGGTCCCCTACAAGGGCCCCGCACGCGATGTGCTGCATCAGCTGGTCGGCGGCCTGAAGGCTGCCATGGGCTACACCGGATCGGCAACCATTGCTGATCTCCGCCAGCGCGCGGAGTTCGTGCAGATCACCAACGCCGGCCTTCGCGAAAGCCACGTCCACGACGTGACGATCACGCGGGAAGCGCCGAACTACCCTACCCGCTAGGTGCGGCCCGCCGCCCGCCTGCAAGCCGCGATCGAGATTCTCGACCAGGTGATCGCGGCAGCCGCCAACCAGGGGGCTGCTGCCGACACCCTCATCCAGCGCTACTTCGCCACCCGCCGCTATGCCGGATCGAAGGACCGCGCAGCGGTGCGCGAGCTGGCCTATGCCGCGATCCGCTTCACCGCCGAGCCCCCGGCATCGGGCCGTGCTGCCCTTCTGGGCCTCGCCGAGGCCGACCGGCCGG
>JBGTBK010000094.1:0-5059 GCA_041749355.1 Sandaracinobacter sp.
GCTGCCGCCGGGGCAGCGGCTGATCCTGCCGGCGCAGCTGGCACGGGCAGAGCGCGAGGCCGAGCGGATCAGCGCCTGAGCGCAGCCGTCAGTCGGCGACGAAGCCCTTCCAGTTGCCCATGTAGCCAATGAAGGTGTCGCTGAGGCCTTCGGTGGCGAGCGTTTCGCGGGCGACGGGGAGCGGGCGGGCGGTGAAGGCCGGGTCTGCGAGGGCGCGGGCGGCGAAATCATGGTGCAGGATGGCGCCGCGACCGATGAGGACGAAATCGGCGCCGCGATCGAGGCACTTCTGCGCGTGGGGCGCGGTGGTGATCTTGCCGGCGACGCCGAGCGCGGTGCCGTGTCGGGGGAGATCGGTGAAATGGTCGATCAGCTCGGTGCCGGCATGGGCCTCTTCGGCTGGGGCCTTGAACACGTCCCACAGGGAGAGGTCGAGATAGTCGAGCTGTTCGCTGGCGAGCAGCCGGCGGGCGAGTTCGCGGGCCTCGGCGAGGGGAATGCCGAAGCGCTCGGGGCTGATGCGGACGCCGAGCTGGAAGGCAGGGGCGGTGGTGCTGCGGATGCCGTCGATGATCTCGAACAGCAGGCGGCTGCGGTTGTCGAAGCTGGTGCCATACTGGTCGGTGCGCTGGTTGTTGTCGGCGTCGAGGAAGCTGCAGAGCATGTAGCCATGGGCGCCGTGCAGTTCGACGCCGTCGAAGCCGGCCTTTTCGGCGCGGACCGCGGCGGCGATGAAGTCGTCACGAAGCTGCTCGACCTGGGCGGTGGTGAGGGCCTTGGCGCCGGTTTCGGAATCGTCCCAGGGGGCGAGGCGGGGCTCGCCGGACAGATCGGGCTCGGTGCGGCGGCCGCCATGGTGGAGCTGGACCGCCGAGACGGAGCCATGGCTGCGGATGGCGGCGGCGAGGCGGGTGAGGCCGGGGAGGTGGGCATCGGACCAGATGCCGAGCTGACCGGCGAAGGCCTGGCCGCCCTTTTGGACATGGGCCGCGCAGGTCATGGTGAGGGCGAAGCCGCCCTTTGCGCGCATGGTGAGCCAGTGGAACTCGTCGTCGGACAGCGTGCCATCGGAATGGCTCTGCTGGTTGGTGAGCGGGGCGAGCATCAGCCGGTTGGCGAGCGGGCGGCCACGGCGGAGCGGGAGGGGGTCGCGCAGGTTTGCCATGGTCAGGGCCGGATCAGGGTGAGCTGGGTCTGGCGGCCGTCCATGTAGCGGACGGTCTTGCCATCGAAGAAGGCGTCTTCCTCGGTGCGGAACTGGACACGCTGGTTGCCCCATTCGGGAACTTGCATGTGGGCGCTGAGCTCGATCGACCAGGCGGTGTCGGGGCGGAGCTTGTGGTCGCCGCGGGGGCTTGGGGCCTGATCGTCCCAGAAGCCGATCGCTGCGCCCGCGGCGTGGCCGTGGGTGCCGATGGGGTGGGAGTAGATGGTGGGCTCGAGGCCCTGGGCTAGGGCCTTGCGGCGGGCTTCGAGCAGGATCTCGTTGCCGCTGAGGCCAGTGCGGAAGCTGGAGGTGAGGGCGTCCTGCACCTTGTTGGCCGCCGCGAGGCCCGCCTTCAGGCCGGCGGGCGCGTCGGTTTCGCCGGGTTTCAGGATGTAGGCGAGGTGCTGGGTGTCGGTGTTGAGGCCCATGTAGGTGATTCCGAAGTCGAGCCAGACCATGTCGCCGGGCTGGAAGACGGTGTTGCCGGCGAGGTCGCGCGGCTCGCCCTGGCGGAAGATGGCGATTCCGGGGTGGAACCAGGTTTCGAGCTTCAGTTCGGAGATGCGCTCGCGCAGCCACCATTCCAGGTCTGCGACCGTGGTCTTGCCCGGGGTGATCGCCTTGTTCGACAGGCCTTCGGCCATGATGGCGTGGGCGGTGCGCACGATCATCGGGTAGAGGGCCATTTCGGACGGCGTTCGGGTTTCAAGCCAGTGGATCGCCATGTCACCGGCCGGTGTTACGCGGTCGCGCATGTGCGGCGGGATCGCCTCCATAAGTTGCTGATACTGGCTGAGCGTGAGGCCGTCTCCGAACGCGGTGGCGCCGTTGGTGTTGACCGCGATGGCGCGGGGGTCGCGCTGGGCAAGGATCTGGGTGAGGCGCTTCCACTGGTCGGGCTGCTCCTCGGGGCTCCAGGCTGGATCGAACAGGCCGCCGAGGCCATAGCGCGAGACGGTCAGGCGCTCGATCGGCTTGCCCTGGCCGGGATCGTGGAAGACGAGGATGGTGCGGCGGCGGGCGGTGAAATTCTCCGCGTCGAGCATGGTCTGCAGCACTTCGTCGTCCTGATATTCGCGGGCGATCAGGATCCACATGTCGACACCGCGCTCGCGCATCAGCTTGGGCACCAGCGTGTCGAGCCGCTCCTTCAGCCGCTGGTCTTCTAGCCGTGCGCGTTCGCGCAGCGGGACGATGGGGGGGACGGCGGGTGCGAGCTGCTCGACCTGGGACAGGGGCCAGGCTTGCTGTTGGGCTGTGGCTGGGAGGGCGGAGAGGGCGGCGGCGAGCAGCGCGGTGCGGGCAAGAATGTGCATGGCACAGGGATGGGGGGATGCGGGCGGGCGGTCAAGCTTGCGCGAATGGGGAGGGTGGGGCATCGCGGTCTTCACGGAGGAGAATTTGATGCGCGCACTGTTCCTGGCTTCTGCCCTGCTTCTGACGGCCCCGGCACAGGCCGCCAGCCCCGAGGATCGCTGGCTGTCCCATGTGAAGGTGCTGGCGGACGACAATATGGAAGGGCGGTTGACGGGAACTGCGGGCTATGACCGGGCAGCGGCCTATGTGGCTGACGAGTTCCGCAAGCTGGGGCTGAAGCCTGCGGGCACAAGCGGGTTCCTGCAGCCCGTGGCGCTGAAGGAGCAGAGCCTGGATCTTGCCGCCTCGCGCGTGATGCTGGCAGCGCAGGATGACATGCCGCTGGTGATCGGCGAGCAGATCCTGCTGGGGACGCGGGTGCCGCAGCTTTCGGGGCCGTTCAAGGCGGAGCTGGTGTTCATCGGCAATGGCCTGCACCTGCCGGAGCAAGGGCATGACGATTTCGCCGGGCTGGACCTGAAGGGCAAGGTAGTGGTTGTGCTGGCCGGTGGGCCCAAGCGCCTGTCGGGCGCGTTGAAGAGCCATGCCCGGAGTGCCGAATTCTGGCCTGCGATGCAGCAGGCCGGCGCCATCGGGGTGATCAACATCGCCAATCCGGGGCAGATGGACGTGCCGTGGGAGCGGCAGAAGCTGTTTTCGGGCACACCGGGGATGCGGCTTGCCGATCCGGCGCTGAACGATGCCAAGCAGCCCTTCTTCACGGCCACCTTCTCGCCGGCCGAGGCGCAGAAGCTGTTCGCTGTGGCGCCGAAGAGCTTTGCCGAGCTTGTGGCGATCGCCGACCGGGGCGAGGCGCTGCCCCGATTCCCGCTGAATATCAGGATCGAGGGCGAAGTGGTGGCGAAGGATCGCACCCTGTCGTCGCCCAATGTGGTGGGGCTGCTGCCCGGGCGCGACCGCAAGCTTGCGGCCGAGCATGTGGTGCTGACCGCGCACCTCGATCACATCGGCGTGGACAAGCCGGTGAACGGGGACAGCATCTACAACGGGGCGATGGACAATGCGTCGGGCATCGCATCGATGATCGAGAGCGCCCGGGCGCTGAAGAAGGCGAAGCCGAACCGGTCGGTGCTGCTGGTGGCGGTGACGGCCGAGGAGCGGGGGCTGCTGGGCAGCCGCTATTTCGCGAACCGGCCGACGGTTCCCGCCAGCAGCATGGTCGCGAACATCAATATGGACATGTTCCTGCCGCTGTGGCCCTTCACCCATGTGACCGCGCTTGGGGCAGAGGAGTCCTCGCTGGGGCTGGTTTCGGCGAAGGCGGCGCTGGATGTGGGGGCGCGGCAGGTGCCGGACGACGCGCCCGAGCGGAACCTTTTCGTGCGCAGCGACCAGTACAGCTTCGTGCGCGTTGGCGTGCCGGCACTTGCCTTGAAGTTCGCGGCCGTCAGCCCCGAGGAGCAGGCAATCCAGAAAGCCTGGCTGACCAAGCGCTACCATGCGCCGTCGGACGATCTGGACCAGCCGTTCAACCCGGCGGATGTGGTGCCGTTCAACCGCTATCTTGTGCAGCTGATCGGCGAGGTGGCCAATGCGGCCGAGCGGCCGACCTGGAATGCGGAGAGCTTCTTCAAGCGGTTCGCGACGCCCGCTTCGGCGCCGGCTGCGGCCGACTAACTGCCCTGGCTGTCGAGTGTGCGCAGGAAGGCGACGATGTCGGCCTTCTGCGCCGGTGTGAGGTGCGCGGCTGGTGCCGCGCCACGGCGATTGACGGTTCCGTCGCTGTAGTGATCGACCACGGCTTCGAGTGTGGGGAAGGCGCCGTCGTGCATGTAGGGGGCGGTGCGGCCGACTTCGCGCAAGCTGGGGGTGCGGACCTTGCGGTTCGGGGTTTCGGGGCGGCCGATGTCGTGACGCTGCCAATCGGAGAGCGCCCAGCCGGCATGGCAGGTGGCGCATCGAGCGGGGCCGGCGAACAGGGCAAAGCCACGCGCGGCTGATGGGCTGATGGCGGCTGTGTTGCCGGCCAGCCAGCGATCGAAAGGCGCATCGCCCGAGACGAGGGTGCGCTGATAGGCGGCAAGCGCGCGGGCGACGGCGGAGGGGCTGGCCGGCTCCCCGGGGAAGGCCTGCGCAAACATCGCGGCATAGCGCGGCTGGGCAGCGATCCTGGGCATCAGCTCGGACGGGGCCAGGGCCATTTCCTGCGGGTTGAAGATCGGGCGGAGCGCCTGGTCCTCGAGCGAGGGGGAGCGGCCGTCCCAGAAGAGGCGGCTGGCGAGCCCGACATTGTGCAGGCCGGGCGTGTTGTGGGTGAGCGGACGGCCGCCCTTTCCGCGGGCGACGGCGGTTCCATCCGTGAAGGCGCGATCCGGCTTGTGGCAGCCGGCGCAGGAGAGGGTCCGGTCGGCCGAGAGGTTGGGATCGTGGAACAGGGCCTGGCCGAGCGCGACCTTGGCGGGCGTGTTGGGGTTGGCCGACGGCTCGGGGGTTGTAGGCCGGTCACGGAAGCTCTGCGGCGCGGCGGGCTGGGTG
>JBGTBK010000095.1:0-1502 GCA_041749355.1 Sandaracinobacter sp.
AGCGCCGGTGGGCGGGGTGATGATGCTGCTCGGCTGGATCAGCGTGGGCGTGGTTGCCTGGGCTGGGGCCGGCGACCGGCGGCGGGGGATCTGACTGGCCGGCCGGCGGCGGAGCCGCCGAGTCCGGCTTTGGGGGGTAGAGAACAGGAAGAAAGCAAGGTCGGGCAAAGCCCGACTCGTCGGACGTGTTCGTCGGGCTTCAGCCCTCCGCCCCGCCGTCCGTATGGGCACGGCGAGTCCGTGAATCAGCGCTATGCACTGATCACGGCCGCCTTGGCTGCTTACGCAGCCAGCCCATGACAATGCTTGAACTTCTTCCCACTCCCACACGGGCACAGCGTATTCCGAGCCACCGTGCGCTGCCAGCTTTCCGGATCGGCCGCCACGAAGTCCGGGCCGAACAGGTGGGCGACGCTTTCCGCCGCTTCCAGCTCGTCCGACGAAAGGGCGTCGCCCATTGCGAACACGCCCGGCAGGGATGATCCGCCATCGCTGAAGCTGAACGCGGGCATCCCGTCCGAAGGCAGGCTCGGGCCGCCATCCAGCCTCAGGAAGTCCGGCAGGTCGGGCAGCTGGGTCGGCTCGGGCATCCGGAAGTCGGCGAAGGCCAGCATCCGGGTCACATCCTCGCGCACGTTGCGCAGCATCCGCTCGAACAGCTGGAAGGCCTCGGCCTTGTACTCGTTCAGCGGCTGCTTTTGCGCATAGGCGCGCAGGTGCACCACCTGGCGAAGGGCATCGAGGGTCGCCAGATGCTCCTTCCAGTAATGGTCCAGGCTTTGCAGCAGGATCTGCTTTTCCATCTGGATCCAGTTCTCGTCCGGGATCCCGGCCTGCTTTGCGTCCATCACTTCGTCGAGGTGCGCGTTCAGCCGGTCGACGAAAATCTCCTGGTCGACCGCTTCTTCCTTCACCCAGGCATCGAGCGGCAGATCGAGGTTCAGCTTGGCTGCGACGTCGGTCTGCAGCCCCTCGAGGTCCCACTGCTCGGGATAGGCGCCGGGCGGGCAGTTGCGCTCCACGATGTCGGCAACCGTGTCGCGGCGGAATTCCAGCACCACGTCCGACACCTTCTCGGCGTCCATGATGTCGGCGCGCTGCTCATAGACCACCTTGCGCTGGTCGTTCATCACGTCGTCATACTGCAGCAGCTGCTTGCGGATGTCGTAGTTGCGGGCCTCGACCTTCTTCTGCGCGGTCTCGATCGCCTTGGAAATCCAGGGGTGAACGATTGCCTCGCCGTCCTCGAGGCCCGAGTTCATCACCCGGGTGAGCATGTTGGTCTGGCCGAAGATGCGCAGCAGATCGTCGTCAAGGCTGAGGTAGAAGCGGCTGAGGCCGGGGTCCCCCTGCCGGCCGGAGCGGCCGCGCAGCTGGTTGTCGATGCGGCGGCTTTCGTGGCGTTCGGTGCCGAGCACGTCCAAGCCGCCGGCGGCGATCAGCTGCTTGTTTTCTTCGGCCCCCTCGGCGCGGATCCGGGCAACGGCCTCAGCGCGGTCCGG
>JBGTBK010000096.1:0-4200 GCA_041749355.1 Sandaracinobacter sp.
GGCTGCAGCGCATCGGCCGTTCGGCGCACCACACAGGCGGTGTAGCCTTCGCGGGCAAAGCGCCGGGCGACCGCGCCGCCGAGTGCGTCGCCAGCGCCGACGACAAGAATGACTGGCGCGCTCACAGCTCGCCCTTCAGCGCCAGTTCCACGAAGTCGGTGCGGTCCTGACCGAAGAACAGCCGGTCGCCGACGAAGAAGCTTGGCGCGCCGAACACGCCTGCTGCAACGGCGGCTTCGGTGTTGGCGCGCAGCTCGTCCTTCACGGGCTGGCTTTCGATTGCTGCGGCATAGGCGGCCGGATCGAGCCCGGCATCGGCCAGCACCCCGGCCAGCACGGCAAGGTCGCCCATGTCCTTCGCGTCACGCCACATGCCGGCGAAGACGGCGTCGGTGTAGGCCTGGAATTCGCCGCGGTGGGCGGCTGCAACACAGCCGCGCATCATGGCGGTTGTGTTGATCGGAAAGCGGGGGTTCATGGCGAACGGCGTTCCGTCGCGCCTGGCCCAAAGCGCCATGTCGTCGGCCATCCAGCGGCCCTTGGCGGCAACGGTTCCGGGCGGTGCATTGCCGGTGGCCTTGAAGATCCCGCCCAGCAGGATGGGCACGGGTTCGATGGTGGCACCGGTGCGCGCGGCCATGCCGGGCAGGCGCTTCCAGGCCAGATAGGCCGTCGGGCTGCCGACATCGAACAGGAAGCGAGCGGTCGGCATGGTCGGGCCTTTCCGTGGCAGAAGGGGTCAATGCTGCGCAGCAAAATCCTTCAGCATGTTGCGCGCGATCAGGAGCTGCAGGATCTGCGTGGTGCCTTCGTAGATGCGGTAGAGGCGGGCGTCGCGATAGAATCTCTCTGCGGCATATTCGCTGAGATATCCGGCGCCGCCGTGGATCTGCACCACCCGGTCGACCACGCGGCCGCACATTTCGGAGGCGAACATCTTGGCGGCAGACGCCTCGATGGTGGTGCGCACCCCTTCATCCGCCAGCCGGCAGGCGTCGGCGATCATGCATTCAGCCGCGTAGATTTCAGCGCGGCTGTCGGCCAGCATCGCCTGGATCAGCTGGAAGCTGGAAATGGGTTCGCCAAACGCCTTGCGCTCGGTTGCATAGGCCAGGGCCGTGTCGAGCGCGCGGCGGGCATAGCCGGTGGCGGCGGCTGCGACCGACAGGCGGCCGTTGTCGAGGCTGCGCATGGCATGTTCGAAGCCCTTGCCCTCCACCTCGCCCAGCAGGGCGTCGTGCGGAACATGCACGTCCTCGAGGATGAGGTCGGCGATCTGCGCGCCGGCCTGGCCCATCTTGCGGTCGGGCTTTCCGATCGAGAGGCCGGGCGTGTCGCGGGCCAGGATGAAGGCCGAGACATGCGCGTTGCGGGGCAGGTTCTCGGGGCTGGTGCGCGCCATCACCAGCAGCACTTCGGCCCAGGGGGCGTTGGTGATGTAGCGCTTGGTGCCGTTCAGCACATAGCCGCTGTCGGTGCGGACGGCGCGGGTCTGCAGGGCGGCCGAATCCGATCCAGAGCCGGGTTCGGTGAGGCCGAAGCTGGCGATTGCGCCGGCGGCCAGACGCGGCAACCAGTGCGCCTTCTGCGCCTCGGTGCCGCCGTTTTTCAGGGCCGAGGCAACCATGCCGACACCGATCGACAGGGCCGAGCGATAGGCGGGCGCGGCATAGGCAAGACGGCGAATCGTCTCCACATATTGCGACACGTTCAGGCCGGCGCCGCCATGGCTTTCGGGGATGGTGATTCCGAACAGGCCCATGTCGCGCATCTCGGCAAGGATTTCGGCCGGCACACAGTCGTTGGCCAGAAGATCGGGCTCGGCCGGGATCAGCCGGTCGCGGACGTAGCGGTCGAGCTGGTCGGTGAAGGCTGTGAAGCTTTCAGGATCCATCCCGTTGCGGTGGCTGATTGTGGGCATCCGTTCCCCTTCCCTTCGCTTGTGTGCCGAACCCTTGTTGACGGCCTTGCCCCTCCTCTATGGCGGTGGGGTGAAGCGGGAGGCAAGCATTCCATGAAGACACGGGCAGCAGTCGCGTTCGAGGCGAAGAGACCGCTTGAGGTTGTGGAGGTGGACCTGGAGGGGCCGAAGGCCGGCGAAGTGCTGGTGGAAGTGAAGGCAACGGGCGTTTGCCACACCGATGCCTACACGCTGGACGGTCTGGACAGCGAAGGGCTGTTTCCCTGCATCCTGGGCCATGAGGGCGCCGGCGTGGTGCTGGCGGTGGGTGCGGGCGTGACGAGCGTGACGCCGGGCGAGCATGTGATCCCGCTGTATACGCCGGAATGCGGGCAGTGCAAAAGCTGCCGGTCGGGCAAGACCAACCTGTGCACGGCAATCCGGGCAACCCAAGGCAAGGGGCTGATGCCCGACGGCACCACGCGCTTCAGCTACAGGGGCCAGCCGATCTACCATTATATGGGCTGCTCGACCTTTGCGAACCACATCGTGCTGCCCGAGATCGCGCTTGCAAAGCTCAGGCCCGACGCGCCGTTCGACACCAGCTGCTACATCGGCTGCGGCGTGACGACCGGCGTCGGCGCCGTCACCTACACAGCGAAGGTGGAGGCCGGCGCCAATGTGGTGGTGTTCGGGCTTGGCGGGATCGGGCTGAACGTGGTCCAGGGCGCCCGGCTGGCGGGTGCAGGGATGATCGTGGGCGTCGATCTCAACCCCGATCGCGAGGGCTGGGGCCGGCAGTTCGGCATGACCCACTTCATCGACGCGCGCGGCAAGTCCCGCGATGAGATGCTGGCCGAGGTGCTGGCGCTCACCGACGGCGGCGCGGACTACAGCTTCGACTGCACCGGCAACACGGAGGTGATGCGCACGGCGCTGGAATGCTGCCACCGCGGCTGGGGGCAGAGCATCATCATCGGCGTGGCCGAAGCCGGCAAGGAGATTTCGACCCGGCCCTTCCAGCTTGTGACCGGCCGGGTGTGGAAGGGCAGCGCCTTTGGCGGCGCGCGCGGGCGGACCGATGTTCCGAAGATCGTCGACCTCTACATGGGCGGCGAGATCGCGATCGACCCGATGATCACGCATCGCTTCCCGCTGGAGCGGATCAACGAGGCCTTCGACCTGATGCACCGGGGCGAAAGCATTCGCTCGGTCATCGTCTTCTGATGGAAAGGCTGAACGAGTGGGCAAGCCATGGCGGGCGGCAGCAGGTGTGGCGCCATGCGAGCGCGGCGACCGGCACCGACATGGTCTTTTCGCTGTTCCTGCCGCCGGGCGATGGGCCGTTTCCGCTGATCACCTTCCTGTCCGGCCTGACCTGCACGCACGCAAACGTGACCGAGAAGGGCGAGTATCGGGCGGCCTGCGCGGCGCTGGGGCTTGCGTTCCTTGCACCAGACACCTCGCCCAGAAATCATGGGGGCGGCGAGGGCGTTGCCGACGACCCGGCCTATGACCTGGGGCAGGGAGCCGGATTCTATGTCGATGCAACGCAGGCGCCCTGGGCGCCCAACTTCCGCATGTGGACCTATGTGACGCAGGAACTGCCCGCAATTGCTGCGCAGCATTTTCCCCTCGAGATGGCCCGGCAGGGCATCATGGGCCATTCGATGGGCGGGCATGGGGCGCTGACGGTGGCGCTGCGCATTTCCGGCCGGTTCCGCAGCGTGTCCGCCTTTGCACCCATCGTTGCGCCCGCGCAGGTGCCCTGGGGGGAGAAGGCCTTCGCAGCCTATCTGGGCGACGACCGGGCGGCGTGGGTGCCGCATGATGCGGTCGCCCTGATCGAAGGTGGCGCACGGCTGCCCGACCTGCTGGTCGATGTGGGCGAGGCCGACAGCTTTCTGGAGGCGCAGCTGAAGCCGGACCTGCTGGAAGCCGCCTGTGCCAGGGCAGGCCAGCCGCTGACGCTGCGCCGCCAGCCCGGCTACGACCACAGCTATTATTTCATCTCCAGCTTCATGGCCGGGCATCTGGCCTGGCATGCCGAGCGATTGCGCTAGGGCCAGCTTCGGGCCACCAGCTCTGCGATGGCCGGCGTTGCGGGGTTTGCGATCACCTCGGCAGTGAGGCCCTGCTGGGCGATGTGGCCGCCCTCCAGCACCGCGATCCGGTCGGCGAGCGCGGCCGCATCCTCGATATCGTGGCTGACGAGGATCGTTGGCATCCGAAGCCGGGCGCGAAGTTCGGCGATGGTTGCGACGAGCGCGCGACGGGTGGGGCGGTCGACGGCGGAGAAG
>JBGTBK010000097.1:0-3806 GCA_041749355.1 Sandaracinobacter sp.
GTGAAGCCCGGCGGCGTGAACACCGGCGGCGGCCGGTCGAGGGGGGGGCTGAAATCGGGTTGCGGCATCGGCGGGGCCGGGAGCGGCTTGGGATCCGGCCAGCCGCCCACCGTTGCCCAGGCTGCATCGGTCAGCCGGGGATGCTCCTCGTCGGGCGGAAGCGGATCGTCGAGTTCCAGCACCTCTTCCTCGGGCGTGGCGGCCCAGACGCTCCGGCACACCTTGCAGCGCGCACGGCGCGGCCGGAAGACGGGCTCACCCTCCGGGCCCGGCTCTGTCGGCCAGTCGCTTGCATCAATGCGGTAGCGGGCCCCGCAATTGGGGCAGGTAAGCTGCATCCCGCGCCTTTCCCACAGGTTGCCGCCTCTGCACAAGCGTTTGCACATCGGCATTCGCGCCCTGTTCGAGCCATGCCATTTGCATCGCCCGCCCGCGCCCGGCTATGGCAGCGCCCCTATGGCGCAGAAGCGACCCACATCCGGCCCCAGAACCCGACGACAGCCCGGACGCCCCCCGTCGGTCGGCCCGTTCGGCTGTCTGGTGCGGGCGGCTGCTCTGTCCGTGCTGCTCTGGATCAGCGGTTTCATCCTGTTCGTGCTCACACTGCCCGGCCCGGCCAGCAGCGGCACGCGGACCGACGGTGTTGCCGTGCTGACCGGGGGGCCGAGCCGGGTGACCCGCGGGGTTGCGGTTCTGAAGGCAGGGCTTGCCCAGAGGCTTCTGGTGTCGGGGGTCGATCCCAGCGTGAAGCCGGCAGAACTCGCCGCAGCAGCGGGAATCCCGCCGCGGCTGAACGCCTGCTGTGTCGATCTGGGGTTCGAGGCCGACAGCACCCGCACCAACGCCGAGGAGGTTTCGGCCTGGGCCGCGCGCCATGGCTTCAAGACCATCCGCCTTGTGACCGCTTCGTACCATATGCCAAGGGCCCGCGCCGAGCTTCAGGCGCGGGTGCCCGACGATGTGACGATCGTTGCCGATGGAGTCCGGGCCGGGCTGCCGCTTTGGTCGATGCTGGTCGAATATGCGAAATTCCAAGCCTCCTGGGTGCTTCTGAGGGTAAGGCCAGCCTGATGGGGACCCTTCGCGCCATCCTGTTTAACATCGTCTTCCTTCTGGGGTCGCTCCTGATCACCAGCAGCATCGCGATTGCCTCGCCCTTTTCCCGCGAGATGGTGCGTTCCGGCTCCCACCTGTGGGCCCGCTGGTTCGTCTGGTGCAGCAGGGTCTTTCTGGGCATCCGGCTTCAGGTGCGCGGGCGGGTGCCGCAGGAAGGCGTGATCATCGCGTCCAAGCACACCTCGCTCTACGAGACGATCCTGACGCTCTATTTGTTTCACCACCCGGCGGTGGTGATGAAGGCGGAACTGCGGAAGATCCCGATCTGGGGTTTTGTGGCGGAGCGCCACGGCAGCATCTTCGTGGAGCGCGGCAAGGCAGGCGCTGCGCTGAAGGCCATGCTGCGGCAGGCAAAGGCGCGCGCTGCCGAAGGCCGGCCGGTGTTCATCTTCCCCGAAGGCACCCGCGTGCCCGTGGGCACGGCGCCGCCGCTGAAGGCCGGGCTCTACGGGGTCTATGGCGGGCTGAAGGTGCCGATTGTTCCCATCACCCACAATGCCGGCGAATACTGGACCCGCAGTGGCCCCAAGAGGCCAGGCACGGTAACGGTCGCCTTCCTGCCCGAAGTGCCGCCAGGCCTGCCGCGCGAGGAAATGGAAGCCGAGGTTCATGCGGCCATCAACCGCGACCCGCTGACGGCAGAGGTGCTGGCATGAGCCGGCGCATCCCGCTTTGGGCAACACTTATCCCGCTGCTGGCGGGGATCGCCGTCTGGGCGTTCGTGTGGCGCGGCCATGAAGCCCGGTTCGAAGAGGATCTGCGCAAGGTCCTGCCGGCAGATGTCGCGATCGACGCCGGTGGCTTCCCCTATCGGCTGGAAGCGCGGCTGGGCGCGCTGAAGCTGGCGCATCGGGATGCCGCGCTGGAACTGGGGCTTGCAGCCGATGCCGCAAGCATCAACCGGGTGCCCTGGCAGCGGGACCGGCAGGTGATTTCGCTCGGCAAGTCGCAGGCGCGCGCCGCACTCGGCCCCATTGCAGGCGCCGATGTGGTGATCGATGCCCCGGCGGCGCAGGCGTCGCTCCGGCTGGAGGGCCCGCGGATCGCCCGGCTGTCGGCCGTATGGCAGCAGCCGACGATTGCGACAGGCCTGTTCGGCGCGCCGGTGAAGGCCGCAACCTTCGAGGCGCATCTGCGCGAGACCCCGGCGCCAGCGACGGATGCGCCGGCGACGGAGGGGCGTCTGCCGACCCAGGTTCAGCTGGTGCTGGCCGGCACAGAGCTGCGCTTTGCCGGCGGCGCACCGCTGACCTTTGCGCTGGACAGCGAGCTGACGGCCCCCGGCCCGATCAGCAGCCTTGCAGATTGGCAATCCGGCGGAACAGCCGAGCTGAGATCGGTGGTGCTGACGGACGCGACCGGCGAAGTGGCGCGGCTTTCGGGATCTGTGGTTGCAGACGGCAACCGGCTGAAGATCGACGGCACGGTGGAAACGGTCTGCCCCGCGACAGTTCGGGCCGCGATCGCCGGAAGCACGGCCCCAGCCGAGAAGCGCGCCCGCAAGCCCGAGCGGATCGCGGTTTCGGGAACCCTGCCCGGCGAAATGGTCGCAGCCCCGCGCGATCCAGAGAAGCCGCTGCCGCCGGTGCGCGGCCAGCAGCCTGATTGTCCCCGGTTGCGCTGAAGAGCGCAAATCGCCATATGCCGCGCGGGATCCGGCGCGGACGTGCCGTTCGCCAACCCGGTCAGGTCCGGAAGGAAGCAGCCGTAACGATTTCCGGTGCGGGTCGCGCCGGGTCCCACCGTCCTTGTTTGCCGGCCTTCGGCCGGTTCCGCGCACTGGCGCGGGCGCCCGGTCGGGCTTGCGGCCTTCGGCCGGAATCTACATTGGCCGCCCTTCGGGCGGTTCCGCGCACTGGCGCGGGCGCCCGGTCGGGCTTGCGGCCGGAAGGCGGCCGGAGGAACGGGCACCCCTTGATATCCGCCCCCCGACAGGCCACTCACGGCCCATGAGTCTCTTCCCCGAAGATGCGCCCTATCGCGTGCTGGCCCGGAAATACCGTCCGGCGGCTTTCGATGCGCTGATCGGGCAGGATGCGGTCGTCACAACGCTTGCAAATGCGATCCGGACCAACCGGCTGGCCCAGGCCTGGCTGCTGACCGGGGTTCGCGGCGTGGGCAAGACCTCGACAGCGCGGATCATTGCCAAGGCGCTGAACTGCATCGGGCCCGATGGCCAGGGCGGGCCGACTGTCGAACCCTGCGGCGTCTGCGCCAACTGCACGGCGATCACCGAAGGCCAGCATATCGACGTGATCGAGATGGATGCCGCCTCGAACACGGGCGTCGACGACGCGCGCGAGATCATCGAGTCCGTGCGCTATGCGCCCGCCCAGGCGCGCTACAAGGTCTACATCATCGACGAAGCGCACATGCTGAGCAAGAATGCGTGGAACGCGCTTCTGAAGACGCTGGAAGAACCTCCGCCGCACGTGAAGTTCGTGTTCGCGACGACCGAGGTGCAGAAGCTGCTGCCAACAATCCTCAGCCGCTGCCAGCGGTTCGACCTGAAGCGAATCCCGGTGGAAATGCTGGCCGGCCATTTCCGCAAGGTGGCCGAGGCCGAAGGCGTGGCAGCCGAAGACGATGCCGTGGCCCTGATCGCGCGGGCGGCCGAGGGCAGCGTCCGCGACGGGCTGTCGATGCTGGACCAGGCGATCGCCCTTGCAGGTGCCGGTGCGGTGACGGCC
>JBGTBK010000098.1:0-2911 GCA_041749355.1 Sandaracinobacter sp.
GCGCGCGCGGCCTGCGCCCGCCAGCGCAGCAGGTCGGGATCGTCGGGTGTGCGGGCGAGAAGGCCATCGAGCATGCCGGCCGCGGAATTGGCATTGCCTGCTTCCAGTTCGGCAAGCGCAAGCACCCGCCGGGCAAAGGGATCGGTGCCGGCATCCCCGATCCGCTTGCGCACCGCAGCGGTCGCATCGGCACCGGCAGGGCCCGCATGTTCCAGCATGACAAGAGTGGTCAGCAGGCGCGAAGTCTCGGCCGGCAGCGCCACCACCCGAACAGCTCCGGATGTTTCGGCGGGCCGCGCAACGGTCGAGTAGGTGGCCCGGCTGCGCAGATAGCGGCGCAGCTTCTGTTCAAACCCGTCGAGGTCGGGATCGATATGCGCTCGGAAGGCCTCCACCGGATCGCTGCCAGCCGCATGGGCCTTCAGATAGATCGCAAAGCGGTCGCGCAGGCCGGGCGTTCGGAACATGTAGTGGGTGAGAAGCCAGCTTTGCGCATAGAACATCGCCACATCGTCAGGTTGGGCCAGCGCGGGCTCGCGCGCCAGCAGCCGTTCCATCGGCAGCCAGCGGCCACTGTCGAGCGCGAGGCGACGAGTCCGGCTCACCTGCCCCACCCGAATTTCGCCAGGCACGAACGCCACAGTCGCAAAATACTCCGCAAATCCCTCGACATACCAGGCCGGGTAGGCAAAGCGCCCGGCGCCCAGCATGAAGTGGTGGGCATATTCGTGCAGCAGCAGTTCCTGCGCGCTCAGGCCCTGCCCGTCTCCAGATCTGTGGGCCAGCGCAACCGCGGAGATCCGCCCTGAATCCGCGAGATAATAGCCGGCCGCATCCGGCGGCAGCGCCTGTTGCGGAGCCATGTCGGCAATGCGGTCGACAAGGAACACATCGAGCGGCGGCGCGTCGGCGGGCAGGTTGCGACCCGTTGCCCGGACCAGAAGGCCATGGAAATCCTCGAGGATCGCCGCCCGCTCGGCCAGCTGCCTCGCATCCAGCGCACCGTGCAGGCGGAAATGGCCGGTTTCCGCCACATTCAGTTGGGCAAGAAGTGGCGCAGGCGCGAGGGCCAGAACAAGTGCTACGACCCAGCGGATCACCGATTTTCGTCTCCGGATTGACCTGTCGACATTAACCATCCGGGCCCGGCCCACCAAGGCCGGAACGCTTCCGGCTTTGTGAACAATTGCAGCCTGGTCAATCCGGCCCGGGCTGGCCATTTCCCATGGAAAGCCCGGCCGGCGCCGCCTCGACCGCCACCTTGTCACTCTTGCGCAGCGCTTCCAGCAGAGCCCGTTCGAGCACCATTGCGCGCCCGCCATGCGGGTTGTTCACGAGCGGCGACATGGCAGCCTCGGCCGCTGTATAATCGCCTGCCCTGGCCAATGCGATCGCGGTTCGATAGGCGAGATTCGCCTCCTGGGGTGCAAGGAGATAGGCCTTCAGAAGCACTTCGAGCACGGACTCCGGCAGCGGCTGGCCCCGGGCCTCGAAGGTTCCGACATAGTCGGACATCACCTGCCAGTCGTTTGGCGCGGCCCTGTTCGCCCGCACCAGCAGCCTGCGGGCGGCGCTGACATCGGCTGCCGAGGCGGTGGCCCGATCGGCCCGGTAGAGCCGTGCGCGCCAGCGCAGGAGCTCCGGGTCGGCAGGTGCCTGCTGCAGCAGGGCATCGAGGCGCGCTGCTGCGACGGGGGAATCACCTGCTGCCGCCTCTGCAATGGCAAGCGCACGCACGGTCCAGGGATCGTCAGGGGCCTTGGCAACGGCCTTGTGGATGCGCGCCATGTTGGCCGCGTCATGCTCGGCCTTCTGCGGGAGCTGCACAGCGACGAGTGGCAGCAGCGCGTCGTCGGCAACCGGTGGCAGCTTCGAGACCCGGATATCGACGGCCTCTGGCGGCGTTCGCTTCATGCGCGAGAAGGTGAGGGTCCTGCCATTCAGATAGCTGCGCAGCCGGCCCTGGAAAGCCTTGATATCCGGATCGATTTCCTGCCTGAAGGCGTCAACCGGGTCCGCTCCGTCGGCCACCTTTCGCAGATAGGCATCGCGCTTGCCCTGCATCCCTTCAGCCCGGTTCAGATAGTGCGTAAGAAGCCAGCTCTGCGCATAGAAACTGTCGATGTTCACCCCCTTCGACTTGCGCAGCACCTGTTCAAGTGGGGCCCATGGCAGGTTGGTCAGCACATAATAGCGCCCGGGGTTGACGCCGCCGAAGTCGATGCGGTCGGGGCGGAATTCGGCTGTCATCAGATATTCGGCAAACCCTTCCACATACCAGGCCGGAAGCGCAGCGGTGCCGGCCTGCATCATGAAATGATGGGCATACTCGTGCAGCAGCACGTCGCGGGCGAGATTGGCCTGGTTGCCGGTCGGCTCCAGCGACATGGCAAGAATGCCACCGGGCGTGGAACTGTAGAAGCCAGCCACATTGTCACCAAGGCCCGGCCGCACGATCAGCATCTGCGCGCGGTTGTCGACCATGTAGATGTCGAGCTTCGGGGCGTCGGCGGAGAACTTGCGGTTCGTGAGAAGCTCGAGCAGCTTGTGAAAGTCCTCCAGAACCGAGGCTTCCTGCCGGATGCGACTTTCGCTGACCGTGCCATAGATTCGGAAATGCGGGGTTTCGGCAACCAGCCAGTCGGCAGAAGCCCGGCCGGCAGACAGCAGCAACACAAGCGCCAGACATACGCGAACCAACATCACCAGCCCTCGTCGACAATGGCTCAGGGCGCGATGCTAAGGCGACGGCGCGGCATTCACAAGCGGCCCGCCGGAGGCCAGTTCAAGGCGAAGCGCGGCATCGATCGCCTGTCCTTCGGCGCTGATCTGCCGGTCCCGTGCATCCGCCAGCCGCCGCGCCGCCTCGGAGACCGCGCGAGCGTCGGTCAGCCCGCCCCGATATTGGGCC
>JBGTBK010000099.1:0-4364 GCA_041749355.1 Sandaracinobacter sp.
GCCGACACCATCGGCGCAGACCTCAAGCGTCACGCCCAGCGCGGCCCGCTCGGCCTGGTACGCCAGCCCGAAATCCGCGCCGGAGCGGATCGCGTCGGTCATCACGGCCAGCCGCGCGGTGTCGAGCGCAACGGTCGCACCTGCAAAGTTCGGGGCAGCGGACGGGTCGGAAAGGTCCAGCACCAGCTCGCGCATGGCCGCTTCGGCGGCTGCCACGACCGGGCGAAGCGCCGGGTCGGTCGGCTGGGGAATCGGGGCGGACAAGGTGGTGCAGCCGGCGAGGGCTGCGAACAGGGGAAGATGAAAGACTCGCATTGGTTGCTCCTTTTCACAGAAAACAACCAGTTTGGTATATGAAGAGGCCCCTGTAGGACAGGATCAGCCGGCTTTGGCCTTTCGCGCGGCGTCCACCGCGTCCTTCAGCGCCTCGTAGCCGACCGCGCCCGACAGGATCCTGTTGCCGACCACATAGGTCGGCGTGCCGGTCAGCCCGAGCGCGCGGCCGAGATCGAGGTTCTTGCCGATCTCGGCGTCGATTTCCTTGCTGTTGAGGTCGCGGGCGACCTTTGCCTCGTCGAGCCCGGCGGCGCGGACAGTGCGGATCAGCCGTTCCTGGGTGAGGGCGCCCTGCCCGTCGAAGGCGCTGGTGTAGAAGCGGCGGTAGCGGCCCTGCCCTGCGGCCGACAGGCTGGCGCGGGCAAAGCGTTCGCTGTCGGGCCCAAGCACGGGCATGTCGCGGAACACCACCTTCAGGCCGGGGTCTTCCTTCAGAAGCCGGTCCACATCGGGCATGGACTGGCGGCAGAAGGGGCAGTTGAAGTCGAAGAACTCGACCAGCACGACGTCGCCGTCCTCGGCACCCATCCAGGCGCCAGCGAAGGGGGTCTCGATCGCTTCGCGGTTGGAGGCCAGCAGCTTTTCGACTTCGCGCTGCTGCAGCCGGTTGATCGCTTCCGGGATCACTTCGGGGTTGGCGAGGATGGCTTCCTTCACCATCGCTTCCATCGCCTTGGCGCTGGTGGGCGCGGCTTGCGCTGCGGGGCGGGTGGCCGACAGGGCAACGGTTGCGATCAGCGCCCCCATGCCGAGGCCGGCTGCCCACCAGCCCCAGTGCACTGCGGTTGGCGGAAGCAGGGCGTCGCGGATGCGCTGGCCGAGCGAGGGGCCCGCGGCGGCGACCGCAGCCGATGGGGTCAGGTTGGCGTCTTCCTCGATCACCGGCGGCCCTTTTCGCGCTTTTCGTCCTCGGCCCGGTTCCTGGACAGCTGCACGATGTCCTGTGCGCGGATCCATTCGGGTGTGCCCTGCTCAAGCCCCTGCGAGGCGACCATGGCGGCGTTCATCGCGGCAATCGGGCTTCCGCCGGTCAGCGTCAACCGTTCGGCGGTCGCAAGCGCCAGCCGGGGTTTGTCGCCGCGCCGTTCATAGACGGTTTCCAGCTGCAGCCAGGCAAAGGGGTTGTCGTCGTCGCGGGCGAGCGACGTGCGAAGCACTTTCTCGGCTTCGGCGAAGGTGGCCGGATTGTTGCTGCGCTCGGCCGACTGGACCAGTGCATGGCCCAGCATCGCCTCGATCAGCGGCTCGCGCCCGGCGGCGGCGACGGCCTGCCTGAGCGGGGGAACGGCTTCGTCGACCCGGCCCGATTCCAGAAGCACCTGGCCCTTCATCTCCAGCAGATAGGGGTCACGGGGGGATTTTTCGAGAAGCGCATCGACTTCGGCGATGGCCCGGGCGGAATCGGCCATCTTGTGAAAGGCATAGGCCCGCGCGACACGGGCCGGAGCAGAGGTGTCGGTCAGCGGATAGGCCTTCAGCGTGTCCTTTGGTTCGGAGACGAAGCCGATCAGCTTGGCGCGGATTCGCTGGTAGCGGGCCTGCAGCGCCGGGTCTGCGCCCTTGCCCCAATAGGGCGATTTCTGCAGCACATATTCCAGCGCGGTGATGCGTTCGCCCGACAGCGGGTGGGTGCGGTTGTAGCTGTTGTCCTGCGGGATCGCGAGGCGATACTCCTGCCCCTGCAGTTCCTTGAAGAAGCTGATCATGCCGGCGCCGTCGACACCGGCCTTTGCCAGATACTGGGCACCGGCCTGGTCGGTGCGGCTTTCCTGTTCGCGGCTGAAGGCAAGATACTTGCCTTGCGCTGCCTGCTGGCCGGCCATCAGGGCTGCCATTCCGGCGTCGCCAGCGCCGGCTGCCAGAAGGGCTGCGCCCACCACCAGCGACAAGATCGAGATGTTGGAGGCAGGCTGCACGCCTTCGTTGAAGCGGACGGCGTGGCCGCCGGCGACATGGCCGAGTTCGTGGGCCAGCACGCCCTGCACTTCGAGCACATCATCGGCTGCAACCAGCAGGCCCGAGTAGAAATAGACACTCTGCCCCAGAGTGGCGAAGGCGTTGATTTCAGGCGAGCCGACAAGGCCAATCGAGACGGCGCGCGGATCGAGCCCTGCGGCCTGCATCAGCGGCGTCCCGATGTCGCGGAAGAAGGCCTCGGTCTCGGCATCGCGCAGCAGCGACTGGGCCCGGGCAGCGGGCGCCAGGATCTGGGCGACGAGCAGCAGGGCAAGCGCTGCCAGCACCAGCGACAGGCGGAACGGGGCCACAGGGGCTTTGGGGGCGAAGGGCCTGGCCATGGTCATCTCTGGTTGCGCGCCTCAGTGTTCCTTGGGAGCGGGTTGCCGTTTCGGGCTCTCCCTGTCTAGAGGGTCGGCTGTCCCGGGCCTGAACAAATGGTGGCCTGACCGAGAATGGAGCAGCCAATGAAGCTGATTGCCGGCAACTGGAAGATGAACGGCCTGAAGGCAGCCGTTGCCGAGCTGGATGCGCTGTTGGCCGCGCCCGCGCCGCCGGGGTGCGAGCTGCTGGTCTGCCCGCCGACAACGCTGCTTGCAAGTTTCGCGCGCCGCGCCGACGGCAGCCATGTGAAGGTGGGCGGGCAGGACTGCCACTGGCTGGAATCGGGCGCGCACACGGGCGACATTTCGGCCGAGATGCTGGCCGATGGGGGCGCGACGCACATCATCGTCGGCCATTCCGAACGGCGGGCGGACCATGGCGAGAGCGACGCGGTGGTTCGGCGCAAGGCCGAGGCGGTTGCGCGGGCGGGGCTGGTGCCGATCCTGTGCATCGGGGAGACGCTGGAGCAGCGCGATTCCGGGCGGACGCTTGCCGTGATCGCGCGCCAGCTGGAAGGCTCGGTTCCGGAATCGCCCAGCCGGATGCCGGGGCTGGTGATTGCCTATGAGCCGGTCTGGGCGATCGGAACCGGGCGCACGCCGACGATCGAACAGGTGACGGAGGTGCACGCGGCGATCCACTATGCAATGGGGCCCAAGGTGCAGATCCTCTATGGCGGGTCGGTGAAGCCTGCGAACGCGGCCGAGTTGCTGGCTGTGCCGCATGTGGATGGCGCGCTGGTTGGCGGGGCGAGCCTGAAGGCAGCGGACTTCCTGGGCATCGCGGCGGGTGCTGCCGCTGCTGCGGGTGCTGCGGCGCAATGATCCTGGTGATCGACAATTACGACAGCTTCACCTTCAACCTGGTGCATTATCTGCTGGAGCTGGGCACCGAGGTAGAGGTGGTGCGCAACGACGCCCTGAGCGTGGGCGCCGCGCTGGACCTGAAGCCGGACGCCGTGCTGCTGTCGCCGGGGCCCTGCACGCCCAACGAGGCGGGAATCTGCCTGGACCTGATTGCAGCCGCCGCCGACATGCGGCTGCCGCTGTTCGGCGTGTGCCTGGGGCACCAGGCGCTGGGGCAGGCCTTTCAGGGCCGGGTGGTGCGCGCGCCCAGCCTGATGCACGGCAAGACCAGCCCGATCCACCATTCAGGGAGATCGGTGTTCGCCGGCCTGCCCTCGCCCTTTACCGCCACGCGCTACCACAGCCTGATCGTCGACCGGGCGAGCCTGCCGCCGGTGCTGGAAGTGACCGCCGAGACCGATGGGCTGATCATGGGCCTTGCCCACCGCGACCTGCCGCTGATGGGGGTGCAGTTCCACCCGGAATCGATCGCGACCGAGCATGGCCACCGGCTGCTTGCGAACTTCCTGGAGCTGGCCGGCGTTCCGCACCGGAGCCCTGAGGGGCTGAGCGCGTGACGCTTTTGGCTGCGGGGGCCCTGCCCGATCCGTCGCGCCCGATGGACCGGGAAAGCGCGACCAACGCGTTCGAGCGGATCCTGGGGAGTGATCTGGCCGACGCCGATATCGCGGCGTTCTTGGTGGCGTTGGCCGAGCGGGGCGAAACGCCTGGCGAGATCGCAGCGGCGGCTGGCGTGTTGCGCGGGCGGATGACGCGGATTTCGGCGCCCGAAGGCGCGATCGACGTGTGCGGCACCGGGGGCGACGGGTCGCACAGCCTGAA
>JBGTBK010000100.1:0-8269 GCA_041749355.1 Sandaracinobacter sp.
TGGCCGGGCGCCCGGTGCGCGACGTGGCCGACCGGCTGGCCGAGCTGAAGGCGGTGAAGGTGAGCCTGCGGCGCCCCGGCCAGTTCGTGCTGGGCAGCGATTCGATGCTGGAGGTGGAGCGGGGGCGGTGGCTGGAGAAGCCTGGTGACCTGGACGGACTGCGCACCCAGTTGCGGGAGTTGCGGGGGCGGAGCCACCGGCTGGTGAGTGCGGCCGTGGTTGCGCGCGACGGGCAGCCGATCTGGCGGCATGTGGAGGCAGCGACCCTGCATGTGCGCGAGTTCAGCGAGGCCTGGCTGGAGCAATATATATCGGCGTGTGGGCCGGACGTGCTGGGCAGCGTGGGCGGCTATCATCTGGAAGGGCTGGGGGCGCAGCTGTTCACCAAGGTGGAGGGTGACCAGTTTGTCGTGCGCGGGTTGCCACTGCTGGCGGTGCTGGGATGGCTGCGCGAGGCTGGGGAGCTGATGGCGTGAAGACCGCAGGTGTGATTGGCTGGCCGGTGGCGCATTCGAAATCGCCGCTGATCCACCGCTTCTGGCTGGAAGCGCTGGGGCTGGACGGCGACTATTCGCGCTTTGCGGTGGAGCCGGATGCGCTTGGCAGCGCAATTGCTGCGCTGCCGGTGCTGGGCCTTGCCGGTGTGAATGTGACCGTGCCGCACAAGATTGCAGTGATGGCGCATCTGGACAGGGTGGAACCGGACGCGCTGGCGATCGGGGCGGTGAACACGGTGCTGGTGGCGCCTGACGGCGCGCTGGTGGGTGCCAACACCGACATGGCGGGATTCCTGGAGCCTCTTCGCGGGCTGAGCGTTGAACAGGCCGTGGTCGTGGGTGCTGGTGGGGCTGCGCGCTCGGTTCTGCTGGGGCTGAAGCGGCACGGTGTGGCGCGGGTGACGGTGATGAACCGCTCGGTGGAGCGGGCGGCGGCCCTTCTGGCCGAGCTTGGCGTGGTGGGCGAGGCGGTTGGCCTGGAAGCGCCTTTGCCGGCCGCCGATCTGCTGGTGAATGCCTCGAGCCTGGGGATGGCGGGGCAGCCGCGACTGGGGTTGGACCTGGCGCCGCTGCCGGATTGGGCGGCCGTGTACGACATTGTCTATGTGCCGCTGGAGACGGAGCTTCTGGCAGCGGCCCGCGCGCGCGGGCTGCGGGCGATCGACGGGCTGGAGATGCTGATCGGGCAGGCAGCACATGCCTTCGAGCGGTTTTTCGGGGCTGCGCCGCCGCGCGACCTAGATCCTGAATTGAGAGCCTTGCTGGTGGGGGAACGGCAGTGAAGCGACCGGTTGTGATCGGGCTGACGGGGTCGATCGGGATGGGGAAATCGAAGGTTGCCTCGAAGTTCCGGCACCTGGGGCTTCCGGTGTTCGATGCCGATGCGGCTGTTCGGCAGGTGCAGGGGCCGGGCGGTGTTGCGCTGCCGGCGATCGAGAAGGCCTTTCCCGGCACGACGGGGCGCAACGGGGTCGACCGGGCGAAGCTGGGGGCAGCGGTGTTCGGCGATCCCAAGGCGCTGAAGCGGCTGGAGCGGATCGTGCACCCGGCGGTGGGCGAGCTTCAGCGGGGCTTCCGGCAGCGGCACCGCAGCCGGCGGGCGATCGTGCTGGACATTCCGCTGCTGCTGGAGGGCGAAGGCTGGAAGGGCTTTGACCTGATCGCGGTTGCCTCGGCGCCGCGGCATGTGCAGCGGGCCCGCGTGCTGGCGCGGCCGGGGATGAGTGCGGAGAAGTTCGCCAAAGTTCTTGCGCACCAGATGCCCGACCGGGTGAAGCGATCGCTTGCCGACGTGGTGATCGAAACGGGGCGGGGCCGGCTGCTGACCTTCCGGACGGTGAAGGCCATTGTTCGGGCTTCGGCTGGGTCGCGCCTTGGGTAGGGGGACCTCTTGCGGGCCTTGCGGCCCGGACAAAAGGGGCGGATAAGCAAGAAAATGCGCGAGATCGTGTTCGACACCGAAACAACGGGGCTTGATCCCCGGGACGGGCACAGGCTGGTGGAGTTTGCCGGCATCGAGCTGGTGGAACGGGTGCCCACGGGGCGTTACCTGCACTTTTATGTGAACCCTGCCCGCACCATGCCGCCCGAGGCGCAGGCTGTGCACGGGCTGACCGACGAGTTCCTGGCGGACAAGCCGGCCTTTGCGCTAAAGGCCCGCGACCTGCTGGAGTTCCTGCACGACGCCGTGCTGGTGGCGCACAATGCGCAGTTCGACATGCGCTTCCTGAACCATGAGCTGGAGCGGTGCGGAATGCCGCCGATTGCCCAGGAACTGGTGGTGGACACGCTGGAGCTGGCGCGGAAGCGATTCCCCGGCGCCAAGCATTCGCTGGATGCGCTGTGCCAGCGCTTCCAGATCGACCGGTCCGGGCGGGTGGTGCACGGCGCGCTGATCGACGCCGGGCTGCTGGCGGATGTGTATGTGGAGCTGACCGGGGGCCGGCAGATCGGCTTTGACCTGGCGGTTTCAGCGACGAGCGAGACAGCGCTTGCCGTGGCGGACTGGCCCGTCCGGCACTGGACAGTCCCCGACGCGGAGCTTTCGGCACATGCGGCCTTTGTTGCCGGAATGAAGGAGCCGCTGTGGCTGAAACTGCCCTGAGCGGCTGGATGGTTCGAGACGAGTGAAAGCAAGGAGAGACAGCATGGACATCCGGGTTGCGGGCCACCAGGTCGAGACGGGGCAGGCTTTTCGGGTTCATGTGACGGACCGGCTGCAGGCGATTGCCGACACCTATTTCAAGCGCTCCATCGGGGCGACTGTGACGCTGGGGCCGGGCCCGCACGACAGTTTCCAGTGCGATATCGTGATGCATGTGATGCAGGGGCTGGTGCTGAAGGGCTCCAACCGGGCGGGTGTTGCCAATGTCGCGTTTGATGGGGCTGCCGACAAGATCGAGAAGCAGCTTCGGCGCTACATGCGGCGGATCAAGGACAAGTCGGGCGGGGCGACGCTGGACGGGCTGCCGCTGGCCGAGGTGCCGGCGAACGCGGAGTACCGGATCTTCGAATCGGCTGCCGAGCAGGAGGAAGCGCCCGACGCTCCGCTGACGATTGCGGAAACGCGGGTGGATATTCCCGAAGCGACGGTTTCGGATGCGGTTATGATGCTTGACCTCAGGAACACCACTGCCCTGCTGTTCAAGAACAGCGGGACGGGGGCGCTGAACATGGTCTATCGGCGGGAGGACGGAAACATCGGCTGGGTCGAGCCCAGGGCCTGACCCGCTGCCCGCATTTGCCGTCTATGGCAGGTGGCACGGGCTTTGTTGGACGGATTTCATGGATTTCGGGAATTTGCTGGCGCCTGACGCCGTCGTGCTGGCGCCTTCCGCAACGAGCCAGAAGCTGCTGTTCGAGCAGATCGGAGCGCTGCTGGCGGACGGAACCGAGGCTTCGGCCGAAGCGGTGGCAGTTGCGCTTGCCGAGCGCGAGCAGATGGGCACGACCGGCTTCGGCGGGGGGGCTGCCATTCCGCACGGGCGGGTGGCGGGCCTGCCGCGGCTGATGGCTGCCGTGGTTCGGCTTTCCCAGCCGCTGGACTGGGGCGCGGTCGACGGGATCCCGGTGGATCTGGTGGTGGCGGTTGTTGGGCCCGAGACTGCGGGTGCCGACAATCTGAAGGCCCTTGCCCTGGTGAGCCGGACGCTGAGGGACCGGGTGCTGGTGGAAAAAATTCGTGGTGCAACCGATGCGGGCGCGCTGTGGGCGCTGCTGACGGGCGAGGCGCGGGCGGCGGCATGAGCGAGGGCGGGAACGGGGAGGGCCATCTTCGCGGGCTGGAGCGGCTGTATGCGCAGGCGCCGGTGAACGGCGTGTTTCGTTCTCGCCTCGTGATCCCGGCGCGGGGGCGGGCGGAGATCCGCTTCGACGTGACGCCCGACATGTTCCACGCGGCGGGAGCCTCGCACGGGACCATCTATTTCAAGATGCTGGACGATGCGGCCTTTTATGCGGCCAATTCGATGGTGGAGGACTGTTTCGTGCTGACGACACAGTTCAACCTGTTCCTGACCCGCCCGGTGAAGGCCGAGCCGCTGGTGGCCATCGGCCAGTGGGTTTCGGGCGCGCGGCGGGTGCTGATTGCCGAAAGCCGGTTGCTGGATTCGGCCGGCGAGGAAGTGGCGCGCGGGCAGGGGACGTTCATGCGATCACGGATTCGCCTGATGGACCTGCCGGGATATGCCGATGGACCTGCCTGAGCACAGGCTTCCGGCGAGCACGCTGGTGCCGGCGCTGGCGCGGCAGGTGCAGGCGGCCGGGGGCTTTGCGACTGTGCTGCGCAAGGGCAGCGAGTGGGGCGCTTCGCTGGTGCTGGTGCATCGGGCGGGGAGCTTTGTGGGGGCCTATGAGAAGGTGCCGACCCTGAGCGGGGAGCCCAGCTGGCGGCTGGCGGCCGAGGGTGAGGCGGCGGTTTCCGCGATGGTGGAAAAGCAGGGGCGATTCGATCCGGACCTGTGGGTGCTGGAACTGGACATCGCTGATGCGGCACGTTTCGTCCCGGGTCTTGCCGCAAGCCGTTGACGCTTTCGCCGAGATGAACGAGTGGCCGCGGCGTGCGCTGTGACAGGCCTGTGACACCCCAATGTGGGGACGGCCAGTCGGTATCTTCCGATGGGAAGATTCGACGGCGCACCGGCCATCCCGGGCAGGGTGGCTGGCATTGAAATCGCAGTTCGCGCGACTTCGGGCCCGGGACATGAGGCTTTGGTCTTCCCCCCGCCCCCGGATCGCAGCCCCAGGAACCGCGTGTGTCGAGCCTTTGATGCGAAACAAGTTCCGAGTGGCCGGTTTGAGTGCGGCCGCCATTTTTCTGCTTGCGGCCGGTGAAGCGCCGAACAGCGACATCGAATTTCTGAACGACATCGCCCCTGCTCCCGTGGAAGTGCTGGACGCATCTGTGGTTGAAGCGGTGGACCAGAACCCCGAATTTGCCGAGCCCGACCTGGGGCTGATCCTGCCGGAAGCCGGCAGCCTGGCCCAGCTGGTGCGCGAAGTGCGCGCCGGGCCCGGCGTGGCGATGGACGCCGATATGCAGTGCCTTGCGACGGCAGTGTATTTCGAATCCAAGGGCGAGCCGCTGGACGGCCAGCTGGCGGTTGCGCAGGTGATCCTGAACCGGGTGGAGGCTGGCCGCTTCGGCGGATCGATCTGCGCCGTGGTGAAGGCACCCAAGCAGTTCAGCTTCGTGCGCAGCGGATCGATGCCGACGCCCGGCAGCACCGCCCAGTGGGAAACGGCCAAGGCGATCGCACTGATCGCGGTTTCGGGCAGCTGGCCCGAAGTGGTGCCGGATGCGACGCACTTTCATGCCACACGGGTGAGCCCGGGCTGGAAGCTGAAGCGCGTTGCGACAGTGGGTCAGCACGTTTTCTATCGGTAGGTGGCTGCGATCAGTGCGCAGCGCTTGCCTGCGGACTCGCTGAACGATCGGCCGGCGGCCGCGTCGGTCAAGGTCTAGCTGTTGCATCCGAACGAGGCGCCGCGGCAAAGCCGCGTCGTCGATCCTGTCATTTGCCGGACACCGCCAAATGCAGGTCGGCCGCGCTTGCGCGGGAGTCGGCAGGCCTTCGCCGGATTGCGGCGCAATCCGGCTCCAGGCTGCCGCCCCGCTTCAGCGAACCCCCGCCCAGTACATGATGCCGCCGGTCGCGCGGGGCCAGCCGTAGCCGTTGACCCAGACGGCGTCGATGTCGCCGGGGCGCTGGGCGATTCCTTCGGCGAGGATCTTCTTTCCTTCCTCGACCATGGGTTGGAGGAGGCGCTGGAGGATCTCGTCCTGGCTGTGTTCCTTCACGACGCCGCCCTTTTCGCGGACGTAGTCGCGGATCAGCTGCTCGACGATGGGGCTGGGGGTGCGGCTGCGGTCTTCGCCATAGTCGTAGAAGCCCCGGCCGTTCTTCTGGCCGCGGCGGTCCATCTCGCAGAGGCGATCGCGCAGGGTTTCGCCCTTCGAGGTTTCCTTGCTCCAGCCGATGTCGAGGCCGGCGAGGTCGGACATCTGGAAGGGGCCCATGGGGAAGCCGAAGTCGGTGAGGGCGCGGTCGACCTCCCAGGGCATGGCGCCTTCCAGCAGCAGGGCGTTGGCCTGCGCTTGCCGGGCCGAGAGCATGCGGTTGCCGATGAAGCCGTGGCAGACGCCGGAGACGACGGGGACCTTTGCGATTCTGACGCCGATGTCCATCGCGGTCTTGAGCACGTCGGGCGCAGTCCTTTCGCCACGGACGACTTCGAGGAGCTTCATCACGTTGGCGGGCGAGAAGAAGTGCATGCCGAGCACGTCGGCCGGGCGGGAGGTGCTGGCGGCGATCTCGTTAACGTCGAGGTAGCTGGTGTTGGACGCGAGGATGGCGCCGGGCTTTGCGACCTTGTCCAGACGGGCGAAGGTTTCCTTCTTCAGGTCCATATTCTCGAAGATGGCTTCGATCACGAGGTCGGCCTGGCCAAGGTCTTCGAAGACGAGGGTGCCGGTGAGGAGGGCCATGCGCTCTTCGACCTGGGCGGCGGTGAGCTTGCCGCGATTGGCGGAGCGTTCGTAGTTGGCGCGGATGACCTTCAGGCCACGATCGAGGGCGGCTTTCTCGCGCTCCACGATGGTGACGGGAATGCCGACGTTCAGGAAGTTCATGGCGATTCCGCCGCCCATGGTGCCGGCGCCGATGACGCCGACCTTGTTGATGGGGCGGGTGGCGATTTCGGGGCCGATGCCTTCGACTTCGGCTGCCTTCTTCTCGGCGGCGGCGATGTGGGCGAGTGCGGCGTCTGTCATGGTCTTCTCCCCTTTGGCTTTTGGCTTTGGCTTGCCTACATTGGTGCGGACAGGAGGCCAAGACATGGACGCACGACGCAGGGAATCGCTGGCGGGGCTCGACCTCAGGGCCGAGATCGAACGGCTGCGGCGCGAGAAGAATGCCGTGATCCTGGCGCATTACTACCAGACGCCCGAGCTGCAGGACCTGGCCGACTTCGTGGGCGATTCGCTGGAGCTTTCCCGCAAGGCCGCCGAAACCAACGCCGACGTGATCGCCTTTTGCGGGGTGCGCTTCATGGCGGAAGTGGCTAAGATCCTGAGCCCGAACAAGATCGTGATCCTGCCCGACATGGATGCCGGTTGTTCGCTGGAAGATTCCTGCCCGCCGGACGAATTCGGCGCCTTCCGGGCGGCGCACCCGGACCATATCAGCCTCACCTACATCAACTGCTCGGCCGCGGTGAAGGCGCACTCGGACATCATCGTCACCTCGTCGAGCGCGGAGAAGATCATCAACGCGCTGCCCAAGGACCAGAAGATCCTGTTCGCCCCCGACAAGCATCTGGGCGCCTGGCTTTCGAAGAAGACCGGCCGCGACATGCTGCTGTGGGACGGCACCTGCATCGTGCACGAGGCCTTTTCCGAAACCGAGTTGCTGAAGCTGAAGGCGCTGCACCCGGCCGCCCCCGTCGCCGCCCACCCGGAATGCCCGGCGCACATCCTGGACCATGCCGACATGATCGGCAGCACCAGCGCGATCCTGAAATTCGCGCTTGAGTCGCCGTCCGACACGATCATCGTCGCGACCGAGCCGCACATCATCCATCAGATGGAGAAAGCCGCGCCGGGCAAGACCTTCATCGGCGCGCCCGGCGCAGACGGCAAATGCAGCTGCAACATGTGCCCCTACATGGCGCTGAATACGCTGGAGAAGCTGTACCTGTCCCTGCGCGACCTGGAACCCCGAATCGAAGTGCCCGAAGCGCTGCGCCTGCGCGCCCTGCTGCCGCTGAACCGGATGCTGGCGATTGCGAGTGGCGCGGCGACGGACCTGACGCCGGGGCAGACCTTTCCGCCTGTGACGGGGGATTGATTTTCGAGTGGACTAAGATAGGTTAGTCCATATGACGACGACGAACGTCCATGAGGCGAAGACGCATTTTTCGCGGCTGCTGGCGCAGGTAGCGGCGGGCGAGTCCGTTGTGATCGCCAAGGCTGGGACTCCGGTTGCGAAGCTGACGCCGGTGGATGCGCCGGTTGGGGCGGCCAAGCGGATCGGCTTCATGGTGGGGCTTGCCGTGCCGGATGACTTCGACACGATGGGCGCGGCCGAGATCGAGGCGCTGTTCGGGGTGGCCAGCTGAAGCTGTTGCTGGACACGCACCTGCTGCTGTGGGCGGCGGCGGGTTCGTCGCGCCTGCCGGCCGAGGCGCGGGCGTTGATCGAAGCGCCGGACAGCGAGCCGCTGTTCAGCGCGGCCAGCATCTGGGAAGTGGCGATCAAGGCCGGGCTGGGGCGC
>JBGTBK010000101.1:0-3244 GCA_041749355.1 Sandaracinobacter sp.
TGGCGGCCGAGCACCCGGCCCTGAAGGTCGACGATGTCGCCCGGCGCCTCGGCCTCGGGCCGCAGCTTCTTCACGACGGCGCGATAGTCGCCGCCGGGCACGAAGCAGATGTCCTGGCTGTCGGGCTTGCCGGCGACGCGCAGCCCGAAATGTTCGGCGAGCAGGCGCACCGTCGGCTTGTCGAGGCCGCCGAGCGGGAAGCCCAGGCGGGCCAGCTGGGCATTGGTGGTCGCGAACAGGAAATAGCTCTGGTCCTTGGCCGGATCGGCTGCCCGGTGGAGTTCGGGGCCATGTGCGGCATCGAGTCGCTGCACATAATGGCCCGTCAACAGGGCCTCGGCGCCCAGATCGTCTGCAACTGCCATCAGGTCACGGAATTTCACTGTCTGGTTGCAGCTGATGCACGGGACCGGGGTGCGGCCGGCCAGATAGGCGTCGGCGAAGGCTTCCATCACTTCGGATCGGAAGGCCGAGACATAGTCGAGCACATAATGGGCGAAGCCGCGCTTGTCGGCGACCGCGCGGGCGTCGGCGATGTCGGACCCGGCGCAGCAGGCCCCTTCGCGCGAAGGGGCGGCGTCGGAATCCGAGAGGCGCAATGTGACCCCGATTGTCTCGCAGCCATGCCAGTGTGCGATCGATGCAACGACGCTGGAATCAACCCCGCCTGACATGGCCACCACCACCCGGCTTCCGGGCGGCGGCAATCTGGTCGCAATGTGACGAAGTGCAGCCGAAACCGCGTCTTCCCGTACAGACCCGGTCAATTCCGAATTTTCGGTAACAATGCTTTGCACCACTTTGCGCACGTTTCGAGCTACCTGCAATCATCGATGGTCTCAAGGGAGATGCAAGTCTGCCGTTGCTTGGGAGAAGGCAAGCAAAAGGCCAGCGACAAGGGTTGGAATGCAGCTCGCCGTTTTCCCGTTGGACGGGCCCGACATGGGACGCTCCGGGGGAAAGCGCAAGAGCTGCAAGCCCATCCGCCCAAGGGGCCTGCCAGTGCGGCAGGGGCCCGACCGGCGGGGGAGCGCAACCGGTGTTGACGGCGTCGCGTAGCAGAACTGCTTTGTCGGATAAGCAAGGGTTGAATGATGAACGAATACAAGGCCAACATCCGGGGAACCGGAGACAGTCATGAAAGCGGCTTCCCAGCCTCTGGTGCGCGCGCCGACGACAATCGGCCGATCGAGGTTCCCGGTCCGCTGGGTCGCGCCATCACGCTCGACAGCCTGCCCCCGCCCGACACCCGGCGTTGGGTGGTGCGGCGCAAGGCCGAAGTGATTGCCGCCATCCGCGGCGGGTTGCTGACGGCAGCCGAGGCCTGCGCCCGGTACCGGCTGAGCCCGGAGGAGCTGGAGCTGTGGCAGGACTCGCTGGACCGTGCGGGTGTTCCCGGCCTCAGGGTCACGCGGATCCAGCTGTACCGTGACTATCCGGTGAAGCCGGTGGCCGAGGTAGAACGCGCCGACCCGCAGACCCGCGACCTCAGCCGGCCCTGGGCCATCTGACGGCAGAACCGAAGGGCCTGCACAGGCGGCACCGCCCCCCTGAAACCGGGCAAGGTGTGAAATTCTCTCGGTTTGCGGCCGTAAATGCCTGCAAGCCGGAAAGGACAAGACGAACATGACAATGATGGACACCGGCGGATCGCGCAGCCAGCATGGCGGGCTGGACGGAATCCGCGTGAATGGGCGCACCGAGGTGACGCAGGAAGCCGATGTCCGTGACCGGGATCTGGGCGCCGACATGGCCAAGGACTTGGCCAAGAGCGCAGCGCCTGCCCGTTCGCGCTTCAAGGCCCCGCAGCGCACCACGCGCCTGCTGCTGGTGGAGGACGACCGGCTGCTGTCGGACGCGCTGAGCCGAATGCTCGAGCTGGCCGGCTTCACCGTCTATGTCACCGGCTTCGGCGAGGATGCGCTGGATCTGGCCCGCGCCTACCGCTTCGATGTTGTCGTGCTGGACCTGACGCTGCCCGACATGAGCGGCGGCCAGGTGCTGCAGCAGCTGCAGGTGATGCGCCCGGACACGCCGGTGATCATCCTGTCCGGCGAAGCGGCGCTGGAGTCCAAGATCGAGAATTTCCTGGAAGGCGCCGACGATTACATCACCAAGCCCTTCCACCGCGACGAGCTTCTTGCGCGGATCCACGCGGTTCTGCGCAGGGCCCAGGCCGCGGCCCCGCAGGAGCTGCTGCTCGGGAACCTCACGCTCGACCTTGTGGCGCATCGCGCCTCGGTCGCAGGGGTTCAGGTGCCGCTGACGGGCAAGGAATATGCCTGCCTTGAATATCTGGCGACCCGGCGCGGCATGACGGTGACGAAGGAAATGTTCCTCGCTCACCTCTATGGCGGCCGCGACGAGCCGGAAATGAAGATCATCGACGTGTTCATCTGCAAGCTGCGGCGCAAGCTGGCCGAAGCCGGTTCGCCGCCGGTGATCGAGACTGTCTGGGGCCGCGGCTATACCATCCCCACCGAGGGGTGAGCCGAACCTTCCGGGCCTGACCTGAAGGGGGCGACCTGCCCCACTCCGTTTCGCTGCCGCCTGTTGCACGGCAGCGCGCTGCGCGCGCCACCTGCGCGCCCGATGCGCGACGCGTTCCCTTTTGCCATCCAAGGGTTGGATGTTGCCTGGGACCCGGCGCGCGTGCGTGCCGGGTCCATTTTCCGTCGCGTTCCTAGCCCCTTTTGCGCCTGGCTTCGGCCAGCGCCCGGACGATCCCGCGCAGCGTCCGCACCTCTTGCGCGGAGAATTGCGGGCGGGTGAGCATGTGGGCGATGGTGCGCCTGGTTGCCGGCTCGCGGTCGGGCACATGGAAATAGCCGGCCTGTTCCAGCGCGGATTCCACATGCGCGATCAGGCCCGCCACTTCGTCGTGGGGGGCCGGGACATGATCGATCGGCGGCACCCCGGGGGGATCGCCGGCCTGGAACCATTCATAGCCCATCAGCAGCACCGCCTGGGCAAGGTTCAGCGAGCCGAAGCCGGGGTTCACCGGGCAGGTCACGATGGTCTGCACCGGGGCCAGATCGTCGGCCGTGAGGCCCGAGCGTTCCGGGCCGAACAGGATGCCGGACCTGAGGCCGCGCGCCGCTGCATCGCGGATCATGGCGGCTGCCTCCCGGGGGGTGACGACGGGCTTCACCATGTCGCGGCCGCGAAGCGTGGTCGCGAAGGTGAGCGCACAGCCTGCGAGCGCGTCTGCCACGCTGTCGTGGACGGTTGCGCCTTCCAGCAC